>NZ_LJSC01000031.1:0-97830 GCF_001303875.1 Gemmobacter sp. LW-1
CCGCCCCCGCCATCATCCATGTCAGCGGCACCAGCGTGGCATTCGGCAGCATATCCACCAGATTGGCGGCCACCAGCAGACAAACCGCCGCGACCCAGGGCGAAACCGCGCTGCGCCGCGACAGCATCTCGCGCCCCATCAGCAGAAGCGGCAGCACCAGAAGCCCGAACTGTGCCAGATAGCCCAGCCAGCCATAGATCCCCAGCGTGATGATCCAGGCGCCATCGGCAATCGAGGTGCCTGCCCCTGTTACCGGATCATAGATCAGGTTCCGGCCATAGCCGCCCCAGCCGAACCACGCCTTCAGCGCCGCCCGGTCCAGCAGTGCCTCCTCATTCCGGACGCGGAAGGCGAAGGAATAGGCCCGGTCCGGCGAAAGATGTTCGGCGAAGGCGATGATCTGGTTCAGCGGCACCAGATGCGCGCCGCGCAGCAGCGGATAGGTAATGACGATCCCCGCCAGCAAAGCCGCCATCACAACCTGCCAGTGCCGGGGCGCGAACAGGATCAGCGGGCTCAGGCCCAGCGCATAGACCAGCGGTCCCGCACTTTTGCACAATACAAGCACGGCAAGCAGATACAGCATGACGGCAAACTGCCGGGGCCGACGGTCAGACGGGCCGACCCGGAACAGCGTCACGGCGCTGAGCGCGGCCATCAGCGCAAAAAACGCGACCCAAAGCCCGTGCGGCAGAAAGACGACCGGCCGATAGCCGCCAAAGCGGATGGTCTGGAAGAAGTCGTGCTGGAAATATCCGTAGACCCAGACGTTCATCTGCGGCGAAAGCCGCGTCTCGATGAGCATTGGCACCGAATAGGCCAACCCCGCCGCGACAAGCGCGGCAAGGATCGCCCGCATCGCCTCGGGCGTGCCCAGATAGCGGCGCGCAAGGAAATAGGGCAGGACCGCGATGCCCTGATTGATGACAGCCGCCGCACTGTCGTAGATGCGCATGCCCTGGATCATCTCGCCCGCCCCCTTGGGCAAGGGCTCGCCATTGGTCAGCACCGTGGCAAAGGGCGACAGCACGAAGATCACCAGCAAGCCGCGCCCGATCCATGAGTCCGGCAGGATCGGAATGGTTTCCCTGCGCACGAACAGCACCATGACCGCCGCCATCAGCGGCGGGATGCTGTCTTTCCCCAGATCGGGAACGACGGGCAGGTCCAGCGCGATGACCGGCGGCAGGATCAGATAAGCCCCGAGGATCGACCAGATGAGCGCACGATCCGGCGGCAGGCGGCGCCAGAGCACCGCCACGACCAGCGGCCAGATCAGCAGCATCAGCCAGGCAAGGGGATTGGGGGTGATCAGCGGCGGGCTCCTCGATTGCGGCGGTGCGAGTCTAGCATCGCCCCGCGCCTCAGACCAACCTGCGGATCACAGGCAGACGCAACGCCACGGCGGTGGCGGCCCAGGACAGCAGGAAGGCGGTCAGCGTCCGGGTCCAGAACCCCACGCCTGCACCGAAAATCTTGTAGGCCACGAGCATGAAGAACGGATGCATCAGATAAATGCCGAAGGCAACGCGGCCCAGCGTTGGCAACAGGCGATGGCGCAGCGGCAAGCGCCAGAACAGCTCGAACCCCAGGGCGGCAATCAGCGGCGTCAGCGCCCAGGGCTTGCCCGCCATCGCCCAGCCCGCCCCCGCCAGCAGCGCCATGGCCACCAGCGGCACCAGAGGCCGGTTCAGGCGGTGCGCAGGCGCCAGCAACAGGCCGTAGATGTAAAGCGGCAGGCCGAAAGCCCATTGAGGCAAAGGATCGGGCATCGGCACGAATTCATGCAGCCAGAACAGCGGCAGCCCGACGCCCAGCATCAGCCCCGCCCCGGACACCAGATCGCGCCGGGTCCGGATCAGCCGCGCCGCCGGCTGCACCAGCACCATGACCAGCATCACGAAGGGCAGAAACCACAGATGGATGGTCGAGCCGATCAGAAGACTCCACGGATCGGTCAGCGGAACAAGACGCGCGGGATCATGCGACAGCAGGACGTCCAGCAGCCGGAACACCGCCGACCAGAACAGCCAGGGCAGAACCAGCCGCCGTGCCCGCGCCAGCCACGGATAGCTGCCCCCCGCCCGCTCGGCCGACTGGATCGCCAGAAAAGCGGTCAGGATCAGGAACAGCCCCAGCGACAGATGGCCAACCCAGTCGCGCGGCGAGGCCAGTGCGTGCGCTGCCACGACGCCGAAAGCGGCGACGAACCGGGCAAGGTCGATGGACTGCCGGTGTTGCACGGCCGCCTTCTGGGGCATCGGGTTGTTCATGTTGCATGGCTAAGCGAGCAGCCCGGTTTCGGGCAACTGTCCTGCATGCGGCGCCATGCAGTTTGCCGGAAACAGAGTGTTTTTGACACAGCCCGGGCGGTTGGACCGGCAAGGGGTGAACGTCGCGCCGTTTCGTGATACCCAGCGGCACCCGATTATCGAGTAGATGCCGTGCAGTTCACCATAGATGACACAACGATTCCCGTGAACGTACCTCATGCGGCCAGCCTTCTGGCCGCCGTGCGGCAGCGCCTTGCCGCACGTCAGGGCTTTGCCCTTGCCACGATCAATCTGGATCATCTGGTCAAGCTCAACACCGACCCGGCCTTTCGCGCGGCCTATGCCGCGCAGGATTTCGTCGTGGCGGACGGCAACCCGATCGTCTGGCTGTCGCGTCTGGCCCGGCAGCCGGTCGACCTTGTGCCCGGCTCGACCATGGTTCTGCCGCTGGCCCGGCTGGCCGCGCAGGCCGGGGTGAAGGTGGCCTTGCTCGGCTCGACCGAAACAGCGCTGGCCACGGCGGCTGAGGCGCTGCGGGTCGAGGCGCGCGGGCTGGATGTGGCGCTGACCATCGCGCCGCCCATGGGGTTTGATCCCGCCGGGGAAGAGGCGGCACGCTATCTGCGCATGCTGGAAACCGCCGGGATCGGCCTGTGTTTTCTGGCCCTCGGCGCCCCCAAACAGGAAATCCTTGCCGCACGCGGTCGCGATCTGGCACCCCATGTCGGCTTTGCCTCTGTCGGGGCGGGGCTGGATTTTCTGGCGGGAACACAGGTGCGCGCACCGGACTGGGTGCAAAGCATCGCGATGGAATGGGCCTGGCGCATGCTGAGCAATCCCAGACGACTGGCGCCGCGCTACTGGGCCTGCGCCAAACTGCTGCCGGGCGAGATGCGCAAGGCACTGGCCCTGCGCATGGCCCCCCCTGCCGGGCGGACCTGAGGTCTGCGCCGGGCGTCACTTGTATTCGATCAGCCCGCGCTGCCGCCCCCTCAGGCGCCCCAGATGATAGCCGATCACACCCTGCGCCTCGGGCAGCTTGCCCAGCACGGTGAACACTGCCGCTTCGTCCCCCATCCGCGGCGCCAGCCGCAAGACCTGCGCGGGCCAGAGCCCCAGAACCAGCCAGCCCGCCGGATGCAGAACCCCTGCCAGCACGGCGGCAACCGGCACGCCGACACCCCAGAGCAGGGCGCGGCGCGTCTCGCGCTGCCAGTGCCGCTCCGTCCCGGACCGATGACGCCAAGCTCCTTCGGCAAAGGCATGCCCGGCCCTGCGGCTGCGGCGCCACCACTGGCCGAAGCGGGTCATCGCCGCATCATGCAATGTCATCTCGGCCTCCAGCCGCCAGATGCGCCCCCCGGCCCGGCGCAGGCGCAGACACAGGTCCGGCTCCTCACCCGCGATCAGTGTGGGGTCATAGCCGCCGACGGCTGCAACCGCCGCATGGCGCATCAGCGCATCGCCGCCACAGGCCGTGGCCTCGCCCACCGGCGTATCCCATTCCCGATCACACAGCCGGTTCCAGACCGAGGCCTCGGGAAACCGCTCGCGCCGCCGCCCACAGACCACCACCACTTCGGGATGGTCTTGCAGGAAGGTAGCCGCCGTTGCGATCCAGTCCGGCCGCACCTCGCAATCGCCATCGACGAATTGCACGAACTGCGGGGGATCATCAGCCAGAAGCGCCAGACCGGCATTGCGTGCCCGCGCGGCGGTAAAGGGTTGCGTCATGTCCAGCGACACCACCTCGGCCCCGCGAGTGCGGGCGGCGGCGAGGCTGCCATCCGTCGAGCCACTGTCGACGTAGACCAGCCGCCGCACCTGCCCGGCAAGACTGTCGAGACAGGCCGTCAGCCGCGCCCCTTCGTTGCGCCCGATCACCACCGCATCCACCTGACCACCGGCCATACCGCCCCTCGCACGCTTGCCGGAAAACCGGCCCCTGTCCGAGACTTGCGTGCAACGCTTCACACCTGCAAGCCCCCGCCACTCTTTCATTTTAGGCCCGGTTCTGCTAGCCATGCAGCACTGGGCGGGGGCCCGGACGAATCCGGTCATGTGCTGTTTGGTGGCACGGGGACCGGCACTATATCCGGTTCACCGGCTCGCCTCGCATCGGGCCGATCCTTAACCGCAGCCTTTGGGCTGCATGACCCGGAGCCCGCTGCGACCGATGACGACACACAGGATATTGGTCCCCCAGCACGTTTCTCGTGCAGATATTGGGCCCGGGATGCGTAAAGACAGCGATTTTTCCTCTCGTCTCGAACCAGATCTGCCCCCGCGTCCGGGGGCCATTGCCCTGTTCCGGCCGCGCAGCACCGCGCTGGCGCCGCTTGTGCCGCGCTCCGATGCGCTTCAGGTCGCCCCCCCGCCGCAAGAGCCGCGGCATGATCCCGCGAAGGTGTGGGAATCGCTGGGCAAGTCGGTGCTGAACCCCGATTTTCTGGCTGGAAACGGTGTTTTCGCGCTGTCGGAACAAAACCCGGTGACGGCGCAGTTCGACATTCTGCGCACCCGCGTGTGGCAGGCAATGCAGGAACGCGGGTGGAAACGCATCGCCGTGACCTCGCCCACCCATGGCTGCGGCAAAAGCCTTGTCGCTGCCAATCTGGCGCTGGCACTGGCCCGTCTGCCCGGCTGTCGCACGGTCCTGATGGATCTGGAACTGCGCCACCCCGATCTGGCGCGGCTGTTCGGCGTGCACTGCGGCCCGCTGCACGAGGTGCTGACCGGCGAGCAGCCGCTGGAATCCCATCTGCGGCGCGTCGGTGACCGGCTGGCGCTGGCGCTGAACGGCGAAGCGGTGGCGGCAGGTTCGGAAACCTTGCTTGATCCGCGCAGTGTCGGCACGCTGAAGGCGATTGTCGATCATCTTGCCCCCTCGGCTGTAGTCATCGACCTGCCGCACGCGCTGGGCAACGACGATGTGATCTCGGTCCTGCCGCAGGTGGATTGCGTGCTTCTGGTCGCCGATGCCACGCGCACCACCGCCGAGGATGTCAGAGCCTGCGAACGTCTGTTCGAGGGCCGCGTGCCGCTGATGGGCGTTGTTCTGAACCGCGCCGATGACGGGCGGCGGCGGCGTTATCGTTATGGCAAGGGTAAAAGGTAAAACCGTATGGGACCGATCCAGAGCGTCGAGGAATTTCTGAGCCTGCTGCGCCGCCGCCGTCTGTTGATCGCGGCTGTGGTGCTGTTCGGCGCCATCGTCTCGTTCATGGTCGGCGTGACCCGGCCCAAGACCTATGAAACCGGCGCGGTGATCCAGGTCGAAAGCCCGGTGATCGACGGGCAGGAGCAGAATGCCGGTGCCCAGTCGGCCCGCGTGCTGCAAGTGATTGAACAGCGGCTGACCACGCGCGAGAACCTTGCCGCGATGATCGAACGGCACGGGCTGTTCGGCGGCGAGGCGGCGGCCCTGCCACTGGACAAGCAGATTGCAGCGCTTCGGGCCTCGATCACCTTTCAAAGCATCGCTTCGGCCGCACAACAGAACTTCGGTGCGCCGACCACCGTTTCGGCGCTGATGATCACCACGCGGCTGGACGACCCGGAAAAGGCCGCACGCGTGGCGAATGATCTGGCGCAAAGTGTGCTTGATATGTCTGTCGCCCGGCAAACCAGCCGCGCGATGGATACGGTGCGCTTCTTCCAGGCGGAAGAGGCGCGCGTCTCGCAAGAGATTGTGGCACTTGAAGCCGAGATCGCGGCTTTCAAGAATGCCAACCCGGTCGCGCAGGCGGGCAGCGATGCCGCGACCGACCGCGCGGCGCTGGACAGCGATCTGCGGCGGCTGTCGCAGGACATTCTGGCCGTTCAGGGCGAACGCGGCGCGCTGGAAGGCAAGGACAGGCTGCGCGAAACCGACCGGCGCCGCATTGACGAACTGAAGGTGCAGGAAGGGGTTCTGCAAAGCCAGCAGGTTGCCTTGCAGGCCCAGCGGGCCGCGCTGGATCAGCGGGCCGCGCAGGCACCCGAGGTGGAGCGGCGGCTTTCAGCCTATGCGCGGCAGTTGCAGCAGTTGCAAAGCCAGTACGATCTGGTGTCCGCGCGCAAGGCCGAGGCCGAAACCGCGCTGCGGCTGGAAGAGGAAAACCACGCCGAGCATTTCTCGTTGCTGGAACGGGCCATCGCCCCCGCCTCGCCCACGGGCGGCGGCGGACGCAAGATCGCACTGGCCGGGGCTGTCGGCAGCCTGATCTTCGGGATCGTGCTGGCCTTCCTGCTGGATCTGCTGAACCCGGTTCTGCGGTCCGCCCGGCAGATGGAGCGGGAGCTGGATATCCGTCCGGTCATCACCCTGCCGGTGCTGAACCTGCACCCCGCCACCTCGGAGCCCTGGGTGACGCGATTGTGGCACAGATTGCGCGGCAGGCAGCTGCGGCGCAGCTGACCGGATCGCCAGCAAAAACCCCGCATCGCAGGATGCGGGGTTTTGTTTCCATAACTGCGATATTCAGGCGGTGGTCAGCAGCCGGTGCCGTTCACGACCACACCAACCGTGCGCAGCATGATCTTTGCATCGGTCAGCAGCGACAGATCCTGTTCATATTGCGCGTCATACTCAGCCCGTGCCTCGAACGTGGTCCGGTTGCGGCCTGCGGTCTGCCACAGGCCGGTAATCCCCGGACGCAGCGCGTAATAGGCCATGCCCGGATACAGCGCCTGCTGGTTCAGCATCATCGGACGCGGGCCGACAAGACTCATATCCCCGATCAGCACATTCCAGAGCTGCGGCAGTTCGTCGAGCGAGCTTTTGCGCAGGAACCGGCCCAGCGGCGTCACCCGAGGATCGTTCCGCAGTTTCTGCGTCTCGTCCCATTCGGCGCGCGCGTCGGGGTTTGCCGCAAGATATTGCGCCATACGTTCATCGGCATCGCTGACCATTGAACGCAGTTTCCACATACGGAAGGCCCGACCGTGCCGACCCACGCGCTGTTGGGAATAGAAGGCGCGGCCGCCATCACGGGTCACCACGACCGCCAGAACGGCGACCAGGGGCACCACGATCGGGGCTGCCAGCAGGATCGCGCCGACATCAATGCTGCGTTTGAGGAAATGCCGGTATAGCCCGCGCCGCGCAACCGGGGTGGACGCCGCGCGCGGCGTCGCCATCGTATCGAGCGCGACAGGCGCAGCCGCCTGAAGCCGGGGAAATCCGATCATCATTGTTCGCCACCAGTCAACAAAGCCGTGACATTCCAGACAAAACCTTTCGGGACTGCCATGACGGCAGCCCGGAAAAACCGGCAAGAACCTTGTGTTTCGCAGAACATCGCAAGCACTCAGAAGTAACGCCCCCAGTTACGCATTGTACCGGGGCAGCCCCTGCATTGGCGACTGCAAACGCAGAAATTAAGGTTCCGTTAACCGTGATTTGAGGGGGAAATTTTGCCGCATTGCCGCCCCAATGCTGCCACAAATCAGAAGCCACAACTTTAGGGAGATTTTCCTGCCACGGGTCATGCCGGTGATCCGCCCGGTGATTCGCCGACCCTGAGCAATCAGGCGGAAAGCAATGAGGAGCGGAAATGCATATAAGCCCGCCCGACGGGCTGGCGCTTCATCGCTGCACTGTTTCCGTAAACGATATTCAGGCCGTCTGCCGGGGGGCCTGCGCCTCCTGCCCCGGCTCATACCCGGGCAAACCGGCGCGCAGCATGGCCAATGCTGCAAACAGCATCACCCCTGCGATCCCTGCCACCGGATACAGCACGACAGCCATCAGAACGGATTCTGCCGCGATCAGCCCCCAAAGCGCGCCGCCGAACCCGGCCAGCACACCGCAAAGGAGCATTCCGATCAACATGGCGCTTTTCCCGATTCCGCTTTGGCCGCACAGCACGACCTGAAGCCAGCCTGTCGGCGAAATGCGGCGAAAACACGGCACGAGTTCAGCGCTTTGGCGGCAATCCTGTCAGACTCCGAAAATCGCGGCATGATTGGCGGAAAGCCCCGCCGCCGCCAGGGCAGCGGCCACGACGAAGAAAACCAGATCATGCAGCGCATCCCATGCGCGATGCCGGCGGGCCAGCCAGATCAGCAGCGGATGCATCGCCAGATAGGCAAGGGCCTGCCCGGCGAGGGCGCCACCCAGCCCCCACAGGGCCGCGCCTGCAAGGAAGGCCCCGCTTTGCGCCGCCGCGCGCGCCGCCATCACCCAGAAATAGCTGCGCGCATCCCCGGCCGCCAGGGCAGACTGATCATAGGTCATGCCGATCACCAGGGGCATCTGCGCGCAGGCAATCATTACCACGATGATCCCCGCCTGCGTATAACGTGCGTCATAAAGCAGATGCACCAGCGGCTGCCCGGCAAAGGCCATGACCGCCAGCAGCGCCAGCACCCCGCCGGTCAGCGCGAACCGCAAGCGGCGCAGCCGGGCGAAGTTCTGCGCCGCCGCCGCCGGGTGCTGATCGCGATAGATCGGGATCAGGATGCGCGAGGTCACCGCCCCCGCCAGCAGCACCGGAAACGAGGCAAGGAAGTAGCCGATGTTATAAACCCCAAGCTCGTCCAGCCGCAGAAAGGCGCCCAGAATCGCCTTGTCGCCTTGCGACAGCAGGAAGCCGCAGGCGGTTGACAGGAAGATCCACTTGCCGAAATGGATCAGTTCGCGCCCCGCCTCCGGCTCCCATCGCAGGCGGTTTCGCGGGCCGGGCAGGAGAAAATGGGTCAGCCCCAGCTTGGCGAATGACCCGACAATCGCCCCCAGAACCAGTGTCCAGACCGAGTGCCACAGCAACGCCAGCCCCACCATCGCCAGAATGCCTGCGACCTGCGCAGCCAGGTCCAGCGCGGTCAGCCGTCCGATCAGCAGATGACGGTTGGCCGTTTCGATCCGCGTCGGGTTGAACCCGGCGATCAACAGGGTCAGCCCCGCCGCAGGCAGCAGCGCCGCCAGATCGGGCGCCTCGTAGAACCGGGCTGCGGGCCATGCCAGCGCACAGGTGGCAAGCCACAGGATCAGCCCGCGCCCGACCTGAAGGCTCCATGCCGTATCCAGAAAAGCCGGCTCATCGCCGCGCGGACTGCGCGAAATGGCGGGGCCGATCCCCACATCGGAAAACATCGCCAGCCCGACCAGAAACACCGAGACCAGCGCCATCAGGCCGAAAGCCTCGGGAAAAAGCAGCCGCGTCAGGATCAGGTTCGAGGCCAGCCGCAATGCCTGCGTGATGGCATAAGACCCCGCCGTCAGGGCCGATCCGCGCATCACGCGGGCGAACAGGCTGGAACGGGCCGCTTCGGTCATGGCGCGACCCTAGGCGGCACCCGCGATCCGGTCAATCGCGCCATTCTTCGGCCACAAGCTTCTGCCAATAGGGTAGGAAATCAGGACACACCTCTTGCAGACACCGGCTTTACCCGTGAAAATCGCCTATCTTGTGAATACTTACCCCCGTGCCTCGCACACATTCATCCGGCGCGAAATTCAGGCGCTGGAGAAGCTGGATTTTTCGGTGCAGCGCTTCGCCATGCGATCCGACCGCGCGATGCTGAACGACCCCGATGACAAGGCCGAGGATGCGCGCACAGAGCATTTGCTGGAGCGCGGCAAGCTTGCCGTTCTGGCCGGTGCGCTTGGCTGGATGCTGCGCCATCCTTTCGCGACCCCCGGCGCCGTTGCCGCCGCCCTGCGGATGGGCGCCCGGGCGGGCCGCAGGCGCAAGCATCTGGTATATCTGGCCGAGGCCGCCTTTCTTGCCGCGCGCTGCAAGGCGCTGGGGATCGGGCATCTGCATGCCCATTTCGGCACGAATCCCGCGACGGTCGCCCATCTCTGCCGCCTGCTGGGCGGGCCGCGCTGGTCCTTCACCACGCATGGGCCCGAGGAATTCGATGCCCCGGTCGCGCTTTCGCTGCGGGAAAAGATCGCCGGGGCCGAATTCGCAGTCGCCGTATCCTCCTTCGGGCGCAGCCAGCTTTGCCGCTGGGCCGAACTGGCGCACTGGCCACGGATCAAGGTGGTCCATTGCGGCATCGAGACCCGGCATTTCCCTGCCCCGGCTCCGATTCCGGTCAAACTGCGGCTCATCGCCATCGGGCGCTTCTTCGAGCAGAAGGGTTTCCCCCTGTTGATCGAGGCTATTGCCGAGGCGGCGCGGCGCCACCCTGACCTGCATGTCACGCTGGTGGGCGACGGTGAATTGCGGGGTGAGATCGAGGCACGCATCGAAAGCCTGACACTGCGCCGCCATGTCACCCTGACCGGCTGGCTGACCGGGGCACAGGTGCGTGAGGAACTGGCGGCGGCGCAGGCGCTGATCCTGCCATCCTTTGCCGAGGGCTTGCCTGTCGTCGCGATGGAGGCCATGGCCTCTGGCCGGCCGGTGATCGCCACCGCGATCGCAGGCCTGCCCGAACTGGTGACGGCCGATACCGGATGGCTGGTTCCGGCCGGGGATACCGCCGCGCTGGCCTCGGCCATCGACACGCTGGCCGAAACCCCGCCGGAACGGATCGCCGCAATGGGTGTCGCCGCGCGGTATCGCGTTTTCGCCCGCCACAATGTCGAGACCGAGGCCGCAAGGCTGGCGCTGCTGATCCGCGGGGGCGCCAATGCCTGATCGTTTTGTTGTCGCCGCGGCCTGCGCATCGGTCGACATTCTGGCCGATAACCTGTCGCGTTCCCCCTTGCTGCGAAACGGCATCCGCCTGCATGAGGAATGGAATGCGCCTTCCGCCGCGCGGGCCTACAACCGCGCGTTGGATGCGACCACTGCGCCCGTGGTCATCTTCGCCCATCAGGACGTCTATTTCCCTGCCGGATGGGAACGCCTGCTGGCCGCCCGCATCGCCGAGGTCGAGGCGCGCGACCCCGGCTGGGGGTTGATCGGGGCGTTCGGTGTCGGGCTGGACGGGGCGCATATCGGCCCGGTCTGGTCATCCTCTCTGGGCATGATCGTGGGCCGCGTGCCCATGGCGCCGGTGCCGGTGCAAAGCTTTGATGAAATGGTGATCGTGCTGAACCGCGCCTCGGGCCTGCGGTTCGACGAGACGCTGCCCGGCTGGCACATGTATGGCACCGATATCGTGACGCAGGCCCGCGCACGCGGGTTGGGGGCGTGGGCAGTCGGCCTGCCCTGTATCCACAATGATCGCTTCCACGAGGCGCTGGGGCCGGATTATGTGGAATGCTACCGTGCGGTGCAGCGGAAATGGGCGGCGCGGCTGCCATTACTGACGCCAATCACCAAGATCAGCCGGTCGGGCCTGCATCTGCGGCGCGATCTGTGGCGCGCCCGCCAATCTGCCGGGTTCCGGGCTGGCATGGCGGTGGGGACGGAAATGGCTGCCGAAGATCTGGCCCGGCGCTGTGGCTGGCTGGATCTGGGCGCCACTGCCTGAGCGGGCGCATGCGGCGGCGGCTTTTTTGAGTATTTGGGCAAGAAGCAAGGGAAAGCCCCGCAGCAGGATATCGCTGCGGGGCTTTTTCAGGCTCAGTTCTGCGGCTTGGCGAAGCGCAGGTAAGGCAGCTTGATGTCGAGATCGCCGAACTTCTCTTTCGCCTGGGCGTCATTGAGGCTCAGCGCGACGATGACATCCTGACCGGGCACCCAGTTGGCGGGGGTGGCGACCGGCACGCCATCGGTGGCCTGCACGGCGTCCAGCGCACGCAGGATTTCCGCGAAGTTGCGGCCCACCGACATCGGGTAGGACATGGTCAAGCGGATCTTCTTGTCCGGCCCCACGATATAGACGGTGCGCACGGTGGCGGTGTTCGCCGGGGTGCGGCCTTCGGTGGGCAGATAATAATCGGCCGGCAGCATGTCATAGGCCTTGGCGACGGTCAGCGACGTGTCGTCGATGATCGGGAAATCGGCGGGCGAACCGGCGAAAGCCTCGATGTCGCGCTTCCATTTCTGGTGTTCTTCGACCGAATCGACCGAAACGCCGATCACCTTGGTCTTGCGCTTGGCAAACTCGCCCGAAAGCTGCGCCACGGCGCCAAATTCGGTGGTGCAGACCGGGGTGAAGTCGCGCGGGTGGCTGAAGATGATGCCGTAGCTGTCACCCAGCCAGTCGTGGAACCTGATCGTTCCGGCCGTGCTTTCGGCAGTGAAATCGGGGGCGGTGTCGTTGATGCGGACGGACATGATTTCCTCACATGACATTTGCTGAATGTGAGATAGGAGATTCGCCCCGCCGATACACCCCCTTTTCCGCATCTGCGGCAAAAAGGACTGCCGGTTGCAGATCCGGCAGGGTTTCAGAACATCAATCCGGCAGCGTGCGCGCCTGCCCTGCCCCGTTCAGGCCGGGCGGCGGGAAGCGTCACATTGTTCTGCGGTTCAGAGCGCGCCACCGCTGCGGGCGAGGAAATCGGCGGCGGCGGTATCGGGCACCTCGTCGGCCTCGATGGCCGCAACCTTGCGCATGACCCGACGCAGATGATCAGCGTCGGGGGTGGTCAGGTTGGGGCCGCGCGCGATCTTGGCGCGCAACTCGCTGTCGGATCGGGTGTAGTAGTGATTAAGCTGGATGTGATCGGCGGAATAGAAACTGCGGTCGGTGCGGCTGCGGTTGGTGAAGGCCTCACCCCGGTCATTGCAGGTGATGCCACCGCCGGTTTCAATCTCGTGGACCTTCAGCGCCATCACCGCGCAGGGATCGACGATCATCTTGAAGTTACGCAGTCCTTTGGCCTCGCTCATCGGGTCGGGATTGCGGAGGCTGAAGTTCTGCACCACGCCGCCTTCCGGCGGTTCAACATGGCCGGAACGGCCAAACATGTGCCAGGGCAGGCTGATATTGGCGCAGCCTTCCAGATGCGCCAGCGCCTCGGGCAGTGTGGCGGCCTGTTTCGGCACGAGGAATTCATCGACGTCGATGAAGCTCATCCACCGATAGCGGCCGCCGAAATTGCGCACGGCATGGGCATAGGCCAGCACCTGATTGTGGATCTCCAGCCCGCGGCGGGTGTCGCGCAGCTTCTGATCCCAGGGGATGACGCTGGCAAGGTCGCCCACCGCCTGATCCAGCGCCAACAGCGTGCCATCGGTAGAGCCATTGTCGTAGACATGGATATGTGCGACGCCCGCGCGTCGGTGGAACCGCGCCCATTCGCCAATATGCCGCACCTCGTTGCGCACGATCAGCACGAGCGCCAGCCCCTGCCGGTCGGGCAGCGGCCTGGGCGGCACGAGGCCGAGGCTGGTGATGGAGCGCGCACGAGAGAGGAATCCGAACATGGCCCTTCCTAGCAGCCTGCGGCGACCGGCGCAAAACCCCTCTGCCGACATGATATGTCGCGCCGGGGCTTTCGCCTGCCCGCCTGCCTGTTAGACTGGGATGAAACCAATCGGGAAATTTGATCAAATTTCCCTTGCCGATCCGTCTGCCCGACCTATGATCGCGGCGACCACCCGGAGGATACGATGATCGAGAAACGCGATTTCTATATCAATGGCGCCTGGGTCGCCCCGCTTGCCCCCAACGATTGTGCGGTGATCGACCCGTCCACCGAAGAGCCCTGTGCGGTGATCTCGCTGGGCACGGCGGCGGATTGCGACCGCGCGGTGGTTGCTGCGAAAACTGCCTTTGAAAGCTGGTCGGTCACTCCCCCGGCAGAACGCCGCGCCTATGTCGCGAAGATCCTCGCCGAATATGAAAAGCGCGCCGAGGAAATGGCGCAGGCGATCAGCATGGAAATGGGCGCGCCGATGAAACTCGCGCGCGAAAGCCAGGCACCCTGCCTGCCGTGGCACCTGTCGAATTTCCTGACGGCCTTCGACGAAATCGAATGGGTGCGCCCGCTGGGTCCGCATGCGCCGAATGACCGGATCGCGCTGGAACCTATTGGCGTCGTCGGCCTGATCACGCCGTGGAACTGGCCGATGAACCAGGTGACGCTGAAGGTCATTCCGGCACTGCTGGCGGGTTGCACCTGCGTGCTGAAACCCTCGGAAGAGGCGCCGCTGTCCTCGATGCTGTTCGCCGAATTCTGCCATGATGCGGGGCTGCCTGCGGGCGTGTTCAACCTGGTGAACGGCGATGGCATGGGTGTGGGCACCCGCCTGTCGGAGCACCCGGATGTCGAGATGATCTCTTTCACGGGCTCTACCCGTGCGGGCCGCGCCATCAGCAAGGCCGCTGCCGAGACGCTGAAGCGTGTGACGCTGGAACTGGGTGGCAAGGGTGCCAATCTGATCTTCGCCGATGCCGATGAAAAGGCGGTGGAACGCGGCGTGCGGCACATGATGAACAACTCGGGCCAGTCCTGCAACGCACCCTCGCGCATGCTGGTGGAACGGTCGATCTATGACCGGACAGTGGAAAAGGCTGCGGAAGTCGCGGCCTCGATCGAGGTCGGCCCGGCTTCGGCCGAAGGCCGCCACATCGGCCCGGTGGTGAACAAGCGCCAGTGGGAGCAGATTCAGGGCTATATCCAGAAGGGCATCGAGGAAGGTGCGCGGCTGGTCGCGGGTGGTCTTGGCCGGCCCGAGCATCTGAACCGCGGCTTCTACGTCAAGCCCACTGTCTTTGCCGATGTCACCCCCGGCATGACCATCGAGCGCGAAGAAATCTTTGGCCCGGTGCTGAGCATCATCCCCTTCGACACCGAAGAGGATGCGGTGCGCATTGCAAATGACACTCCCTATGGCCTGACCAATTACGTGCAAAGCGGCGATGGCGCGCGACGCAACCGTCTCGCGCGGCGCCTGCGGTCGGGCATGGTCGAGATGAACGGCAAGTCGCGTGGTGCCGGGTCACCTTTCGGGGGCGTTAAGGCTTCGGGGCGCGCGCGTGAAGGCGGTCACTGGGGGATCGAGGAATTCCTTGAGGTCAAGGCAATCTCCGGCTGGGACAGTGACGCCGACTGATTGACCGCGCGCGTTGAAACGGCCACCTTCCGGGGGCCGTTTCAGAAAGTGCCTGCCATGATCCATCCCCTGCCCGGCCCCTCTGGCCAGACTGTCGAGCTGACCCGTATTGCCGGGCTCAACGTGCTGTTCGTGATGGCGGCCGAGGCGGAATATGGCCCGCATCTGGCCGGGTTGTTCCGTCCGCTTTTGTGCGGCATCGGTCCGGTGGAGGCGGGAGTGACACTGACACGCGCGCTGGGGGTGTTTCTGGCGCAGGACGCGCTGCCGGAACTGGTGGTCTCGCTTGGCTCCGCCGGATCGGCGCGGTTGCACAAGACGGGCGTGTATCAGGCCAGCAGTGTCAGCTGGCGCGACATCGATGCATCGGCACTGGGATTTCCGAAGGGCATCACCCCGCTTTCGGGCCTGCCCGCCACGCTGCCTCTGCCCCTGCGCATTCCGGGCGTGCCGGAGGCGAGCTTGTCGACAGGCGCCAATGTCGTCTCGGGCGCCGCCTATCAGACCATCCCCGAGGATATGGTGGATATGGAAACCTGGGCGGCGCTACGGGCCTGTCAGGGCTTTGACGTGCCGCTGATCGCGCTGCGCGGGATTTCCGACGGCGACAAGGAACTGGAGGGTGTGCACGACTGGCACGAGTACCTGCATGTCGTTGACGAGCGGCTGGCCGAGGCGGTCGGCTTGCTGACACAGGCGCTGGAAACCGGCGGAATGGCCGCCCTCCGGTCCTGAGGTCGCATTTGCGCCCTTCTGATGTCGCCCCCGGCGGACGCAGGCGGAAATCGGGGCGGCTAGGCTGATCCCAGCCAAGGAGCCACGCCATGACCCAGCACCCCCGCCTGATGTCGCCGCTGACCCTGCGGGGGCAGACCCTGCGCAATCGCATCGTCTTTGGTGCCCATACCAACAACATGGCCGAGATGGGCCTGCCCGGCCCGCGCACCCATGGCTATCTGCTGGAACGCGCGCTTGGGGGCGCCGCGATGGTCGTGTGCGAGCCGGTGCCGCTGCATCGCACCGGGGTGCTGACGCGTGGTAATTTCCTGCATGACTCGGACGAGGTCATTGCCCCGTTCCGCCGCATCACCGAGGAGGTGAAGGCTGCGGGCTCCGTGATCCTGCAACAGCTTTACCATGTCGGGGCGCATGGCGATTCCGACCTGAGTTTTTCGCCGCACTGGTCTCCGTCGGGCGGGCCGAGCTATCACGACAGTGACGGCTCGCACCGCATGACGGAGACAGAGATCGAAGAGATCATCGTGGCCCATACCGCCGCCGCGATCCGCTGTCAGAAAGCGGGCTTTCAGGGGGTGGAGGTCTGGGCAGCCTATCACTCGCTGCTGGATCAGTTCTGGACGCCCTGGTCCAATACCCGCGATGACAAATGGGGCGGCAGCCTTGAAAACCGTACCCGCCTGTCGCGGCTGGTGATCGAGAACATCCGCCGTGCCTGTGGCGAGGATTTCATCATCGGGCTTGCGGTGTCGAGTTCCGACGCCCACAGCGTCACGCTGTCGAACGAAGCGCTGTGCGAGATCATCGCCCTGCATGATGCGACCGGCCATGTCGATTACGTCACCGTCGGCCATGGCGGCTATCTGGATTTCGAACGGCTGATCCCGACTTTCTTCTTCGCCGACAAGATGACCGCGCCGGTCACCGAGCAACTGAAATCACTGGTGAAACACGCCAAAATCACGTCGGAGGCGCATATCCGCACACCGGACAATGCGGAATCGGTCATCACCTCCGGGCAGGCTGATCTGGTGTCGATCGTGCGCGGCCAGATCGCCGACCCGCATCTGGCGCGCAAGACGGCCGAGGGGCGGGCGGGCGATGTGCGGGGCTGCATTTCCTGCAATCAGATGTGCTGGGGGCGGCGGTCACGGGACTACTGGATTTCCTGCCTCATCAATCCTTCCGCGGGACGCGAGTTCGAATGGGGCGGCGACCGCTTCACCCCGGCAGAGACGCCGCGCGACGTTCTGGTGGTCGGCGCCGGTCCGGCGGGGCTGGAAGCCGCGCGGGCGGCAGCGGAGCGTGGCCACCGGGTCGAAATCGTTGAGGCCTCCGGCCAGATCGGGGGGCAGTTCCGGCTTGCCGGAATGCAGCCGCGCCGGGCGCAGATCCTTGACCTGATGGAGTGGTATGAACGCCAGTTCGACCGGCTGGGCGTGCGCCTGCGGCTGAACACCTATCTGGACGAGGATGACCTTGCCGCCCATCCGGCGACCGAGGTGATCCTTGCCACCGGCTCGCTGCCCGACACCGATGCGCGGCAGCGCTGGCTTCCAGCCGAACCGCAATTGCCCGGGCTGGAGACGGGCCATGTCTGGTCCCCCGAAGAGGTGATGCGGCGTGAGGCGCGGCTGGGCGATACGGTGATGCTGTATGACGAGGGCGGTAACTGGCGCGGGGTCGGTACGGCGCTGGCGCTGGCGGAACAGGGGAAGAAGGTAATCCTAGTCACCCCCGATGCCTATGTCGGGAAAGAGGTCACCCGCACCTCCGCCGATGGCCCGGCGCGGGCACGGCTGGCGCGGGCGGGGGCAGAGTTCCATACCGAACACGTCATCGCCCGCTGGCACGGCAACGGCGCGACGATCCGCAGCCTGCTGACCGGGGCCGAAGTCACTCTGCCCGCCTCGGCCCTTGTGATGGCGACGACCAATATCGCCTTCGATCCTTTCCCCGAAGCCCTGCCGGGGAAACGCCTGCACCGGATCGGCGATTGCGCCGCACCGCGTCTGGCGGCTTATGCCTTCCACGAGGGGCGCAAGGTGGCGCTGGCGCTCTGACGGTGCTTGACGAACGGGAACCACCACGCCAGCCTCGGCGTTGAGACTGGTAGCCGTTGTCTTTCAGGTGCCCCATGCCGAATACCGCGCTGCGGCTTGCCGCGGCCACGCCACCGTCAGACGCGGAAGAGGTGCCCCAGGCCCGCAGGATCACCCTGCCCGGCCTGGCCACCATCACCGCAGTCGCAGCGGTGCTGTACGTCGGACAGGCGGTTTTTCTGCCGCTTGCCATTGCCGTCCTTCTGACCTTCGCGCTGTCGCCCCTTGTCAACCGCATCCGGCGGCGAGGCGTGCCACTCACGGCCTCGGTTCTGGTTGTGGTGTTTCTGGCTTTTACCCTGATCGGGGCCTTCTCGCTGGTCGTGGCCAGCCAGTTATCGACTCTGGCGCGTAATCTGCCGGAATTTCAGGCCAATATCATCACCAAGCTGGAGGGATTGCAGGCAGAGGGGGATCGCCACGGCATCATCGGACGCGTGACCGGCATGGTGACGGCCATCAACGCCGAAATCAGCACGGCACTGCCGGGCGATACGACCGCCGAAACCGCTGACCGCAAACCCCTGAAGGTCGAGGTGGTAGAGCCGCAAAGCCCGGTCGCCATGTTGCAGGATCTGGTGCTCCCCCTCGTCAGCCCGATCGCCACCACCGGCCTCGTTATCGTCGTCGTGGTTTTCATGCTGCTGGAGCGCGAGGAACTGCGCGACCGATTCATCCGGCTGATCGGCTCCAACGACCTGCACCGTACAACGCAGGTACTGGAGGATGCCGGATCGCGCGTCGCCAGCTACCTGCTGATCCAGTTGCTTGTGAACATCATCTACGCCCTGCCCATCGGGATCGGGCTTTGGCTGATCGGCGTGCCAAATGCCCTGCTTTGGGGGCTGCTGACGCTGGTCTTGCGGTTCGTGCCCTATATCGGCTCGATCCTCTCCGCCGCCTTCCCGCTGTTTCTGGCCTTCGCGGTCAGCCCTGAATGGTCGGCGCTGTTGTGGACCGCCGCGCTGTTCATCGCGGTGGAGCTGATTACCTCGAATGTCATCGAGCCATGGCTTTACGGGTCGCGCACCGGCGTGTCGCCTCTGGCCATTATCGTCAGCGCGATCTTCTGGACCTGGATCTGGGGACCGCTGGGGCTGGTGCTGTCGACCCCCCTGACCGTGTGCCTGGTCGTGCTGGGCCGCCACATCCCGCAATTCGAGCTGTTCGACATCCTGTTCGGGGATGAACCCGTTCTGGCCCCCCACGCCCGGCTTTACCAGCGCTGGCTGGCGGGCGACGCCATCGAGGCAACCTTCCGCGCCGAAGAGGCGCTGGAGCAGGACTGGCTGGCCGATTACTACCGCGATGTCGGCCTGCCAGCCCTGATGATGGCGCAGGCAGACTGGTCGCGCGGCGTCTTGTCCGGGGAACAGGAAGTACGGCTGGCGCGTGTGGCGATGACGATGATCGGCGATCTGCATGTCGTCATCGACGAAGAGCTGGACGAGGCCCGCGCGGAGACGGAACCGCTGCCCGCCGAAGGTCGCCGCATCCTGTGCATCGGCGGGCGTTCGGCGCTGGACGATGTCTCTGCGGCGATGCTGGCACAGGCGCTGGCAGCAGAGGGGGCCGATGCCCGCCACCACCCGCACAGCGATCTTTCGCCCGCCCGCCTGCAGGCGCTGGACCCAGGCGCGCAGGATTGCGTGATCCTGTGTTTTCTGGACCCCGCCCCTTCGCGCGCATCGCTTCTGCATGTGCGACGGCTGAAGCGGGCGCATCCGCGCCTGCGCGTGGGTGTGGTTCTCTGGCAGATGCCGGACACCACGCCTTCGCCGGAGGCAGGCTGGCGCATCATTGAAAAGGTCGATCCCGCAAAACTGCGGGAGGCGGAGGAGATCGGCGCCGATTTTGTCGCCACTGCAATGGAACCAGCCGTCGCCGGAGCCGTTTCTCAGGAAGAGGCGCGCGCCCTGCCCGAAACGGCGCGCGCCAGATCGCGCCCGCGCAATCGCAAGATCAGCGTGGGCATACCAGATGTTTCAGCAGAAGGAGCCAGCCATGGCCCGTAACCCCGCCCAAGCCGCCGCCAATGCCGTGAACGAAGCCGCCACCAGCGCCGAAGATGCGCTGGCCGGGTCGGAACGCGCCCGGCTGGAAGGCCAGATCGCCGATCTGCGGAACGATCTCGCCCGCATCGCCCAGACCCTTGCCGATTTTGGTGTGGCTCAGGGGGCCGCCGTCGGCGAGGTGGTAAAGGAAGAAGCCGATAAACTGCGTGCCAAGGGCGAGGCAGCGGCGTCGAAGCTGGCAGAGCAGGGCCGCGCCGCAAAGGCTCAGGCCGAACAGGGTCTGGCTGATCTGGAAGACGAGATCCGCGCCCATCCGCTCAAATCCGCCGGGATCGCCGCGCTGGCAGGCCTTTTCCTCGGCCTGTTGCTGGGCCGTCGCTGATGCTGGGATTGTTGCGGCTCGCCGCCGGGGCGGCTTCGGCCAATGCGGCGGCGCAGGCATCTCACGCGCTGCGCCGCGCGGCCCTGCTGATTCTGGCCGGGCTTCTGGCGCTCGTCGCGCTGGGGTTTCTTGCCGCCGCAGCCTGGCTTGGCCTCGCCCATTGGCAGGGGCCGATCATTGCTTCGCTGCTGATGTCGGCGGGCTTTCTGATCCTCGCGCTTGCCACGGCCCTGATGGCAACCCTGCGCGGCAGGAACCGGCGTCTCCGGCGGGCCGAAGCCGAATTGCAGATGCGACAGGCGGAAATGGCGGCCCTGATGGGCACCGGCGCCGATGTGCTTGCCAAAGCGCCGATGGCAACCGTTGGCGGGGCTTTCATTGCCGGTCTGTTGCTGGCGCTGAAGTTGCGGCGCTAGACTAGAACGGAACGGGCGCGCTGAAGGTCTGGCTTTTCCCGGTTTCCGGATGGCGAATGCGCAGGCTTTCGGCGTGCAGCATCATACGCGGATAATCCATTGCCTCGCCCGTGGCATAGATCGGGTCGCCCAGAATGGGGTGGCCAAGCTCCAGCATGTGCACGCGCAACTGATGGCTGCGCCCGGTCTGCGGCATCAGCCGCACGCGGGTGGTCTTGCCGTCATGGCGCTGCACGCGCCAGTCTGTGATCGCAGGCTTTCCCTGTTCGTGGTTCACATGCTGCCGCGGGCGGTTCGGCCAGTCCACACACAGCGGCAGGTCCACGGTGCCCTCTTTCGGCTCCAGATGGCCCCAGAGCCGCGCAATATAGACTTTCTTCGTCTGCCGCTTTTCGAACTGCTGGCCCAGATTGCCCTGCGCCGCCTTGTTCAGCGCAAAGACCATGACGCCCGACGTGTCACAATCCAGCCGATGTACCAACAGCACCTCGGGAAAGACCCGGCGCAGGCGCCCGATCAGGCAATCTTCCTTGCCGGGATCTTTTCCCGGCACCGAAAGCAGACCCGCCGGCTTGTCCACGATCAGAATGGCACTGTCATGGTGCAGAATCGACAGCGGCACATCGGGCGGGTTGTATTCATAGGGCGGCATCAGACGATCTCGTGACCGGCCTCGCGCAGGCGGCGTGCAAGCTCGGCAATATGCGCGGGGCCGACGTCACAGCAGCCGCCCACGATGCTGGCACCCTGCCCCACCCAGCCCATTGCGAAATCGGCATATTTCTCGGGCGTCAGGTCATGGCGGTGGGTCAGTGCCGCCACCGTCGGCGCATCCTCCAGAAAACCGTCAGAGATATGGGTAAAGCCGTTGGCATAGGCGCCGAAGGGCAGGCCAAAGCTGCCCAGCACTGCAAGCGCGTCGCCCATCGCCTCGGGGACGGAGCAATTGGCCAGGACGGCAGCCGGACCATAGTGCGCCACCAGCGGCGCCAGATCAGCCAGTGGCTCCCCCGAACGCAGGCGGTCGCCTTGGCGATCATGGACCGAAACCGACAACCACACCGGCTTGCCCGCCTGCACCGCGCCTTTCAGCGCCCCTTCGGCCTGTGCCACGGTCGACAGCGTTTCCAGCAGGATGAAATCCACCTTCGGGGCCAGAAGATGCGCGATCTCGGCCACTTTCGGCGCGGCCTCGTCCACAGGCAGGACCACGTCGTCGCGGTAGGTGGCGACCAGCGGGCCGATGGACCCGGCGATCCGCCCGGACCCATGCGCGGCGCGGGCGGCCTCTGCCGCCTCCAGCGCCGCCAAGTGGAGGGCGGCGAACTGACCATCCAGCCCGAAACGTTCCAGCCGGTCGTGGTGGATGGCATAGGTATTGGTGGTGGCGATGGTGGCCCCGGCGGCGAAGTAATCGTCGTGGATGGCCCGCACCAGACCCGGATGATCCAGCATCACCCGCGTGGCCCACAGCGGGGTCGGCTCGTCCCCCGAACGCGCCACAAGCTCTTGCCCCATACCGCCGTCAAGCAGCGCGATCTTAGCCATGGTTCACTCCCATACCAGCCGGGCGGCAAGTCCGCCGAACATCACGGCCGCCACCTTGTTCAGGACGCCCATGCGGCGGCCCAGTGCCTGACCGGCCCAGCCCGCCAGCGCGCCATAGCTGCATGTAATCAAGGTGCCGGTGAAAGTGAACAGCACACCCAGAAGAACGATCTGCTGCCAGACCGGACCGCGCGCGGGATCGGTGAACTGCGGCAGGAAGGCGATGACGAACAGCGCCACCTTCGGGTTGAAGGCATTGGTCAGGAACCCGCGCCAAAGCGCGCGCAGCGGGCTGGCGATACCACGCCCCGCCTCGGTGGCTGGTCCGGCGTGCCAGCTTTTCCACGCCAGCCACAGAAGGTAGGCCGCGCCCAGCCATTTCAGTGCCACCAGCGCGCCGGGATGCGCCGCCACCAGCGCGCTGACGCCCGCGGCCGCCAGCCCGACATGCCAAAGCCCGCCCAGCCCGACCCCGAGCCCGGCCACCGCCCCGGCTTTCGGTCCACCTGCCATACCCGAGGCGGTGGCAAAGATCACATCTGCACCGGGGGTAAGGTTCAGCACGATCCCCGCCGCCAGAAAGGCGGCCAGCTCGGGCGCGGGGATCAGGGCTAACAGGTCGAACATCGGGGCCTCCTCTGGCATACGGCCACAGTCGGCTGGCGCGGGTCCGATGGCAAGGGGCGCGATGGCGGTTCGGCAACGCGGCCGCCCTGCGGGTCAAAGGCTTGTCAGATTACCCGCCGGATCAACCAGCGCCACACGATACAGACCCGGCAGCCGGGACTTAAGGTCTGCAATCGCTGCGCGGTCCAGGAACACCAGCGCGGTAGACAGACCGTCGGCCAGCGCGGCGCTGTCCGCCTCGACCGCGACGCTGGACCACAGCGGCGCGCGCCCCTGCGGATGCTGAATATGTGGCGCTCCGCCGATCAGCGTGGCGCCCGGCGCGCTCAGGGCCATGGCGGTGCCGCGCAGATGCCATTCGGCAAGCTCTCCCGCCACCGGATCGGCAATGCCCAGCCGGAACGGCCCGCCCAGGGCTGCATATTCACCCATGTTGACCAGCGCGCGGTCAAAGCCCTGCCGCGCCAGATGATCACGGACAAGATCGCTGGCAAAACCCTGCGCGACGCCGTTAAAGGTCAGCGCCTGGCCGGGTGCCAGTTGCACCCCGCCATCGCGCCGGGAAACCCGGCTCCAGCCGACCATCGCCCGTGCCGCAACCGGATCGCGCCCGTCCCGCAACGCCTGCCACACAGGTTGCACGCTGGGATCGAATGCACCGTCAGTCAATCCGTGCAGCCGGTCACACAGCGGCAGCATTTCAGCAAAGAGGGCGGAGGGCTCAAGCTGGCCTGTGCTGTTCAGCCGGGTCAGTTCGGACTCGCGGTACAGGCTGAAGGCCGCCTCTACCCGCTCCAACAGCGGTGGGATCTCGGCCAGCGCAGCCTCAGCCCCCGGTCCGGCCAGCAGCACGTCGCAGTCAGCCCCCAGAGCCTGCCCCTGCCAGCGCGCCTCGGCCCCAGCCCGGCCCGGCAGCGCTGCCGCAGCCGCCATGATCTGAAGGAACCGCCGCCGCCTGATCATCGCAACGCCCCCGTCATTTCGCGGCCACCGGCGCCGCCCGTTCCCGCATCGCACGGCCACGCGCGGCCAGCACCAAAGGCACGCATTGTTTCGCGTCATTATGGATCGTCACACAATCAAGGCACTGGAAACATTCCGAATAGCCAATCTTTCCATCCACCGCGATTGCCCCGTAATTGCAGCGCACCTTGCACAACTGGCAGGGTGAGCCACATTCCTTGCGCCGCGCGATCCAGTCGCGCCCGCGCAGCAGCCCGCCAATCGCCATCAGTGCCCCAAGCGGACAGACATAGCGGCAGAAGCCCTTGAAGGTGAACAGACCCAGCACCAGCCAGAAGCCCGCATAGGCGACAAAGATCCATTCCCGCATGAAATGCGTGGTGATCGCGGTCTTGAACGGCTCCACCTCCGCCACGGTATCCACCCGGTCGGGTGCGATAAAAACGGTCAGCACCAGCCCCGCGAGCAGAAGGTATTTCACCCGTTTCAGCCGTGCATCCCACAGCACCGAAAGCTCGATCTTCGGCAGGCGCAGAAGGCGGCCAAGGTGATGGGCGAATTCCTGCAAGGCACCGAAGGGGCAAAGCCAGCCACAGAACAGCCCGCGCCCCCAAAGCACGAACCCCAGCACCGCCGCCGCCCAGACCACCAGCGAGAAGGGATCATACAGCAGGTAGGCAAAACTGCCGCCGTCGATGGCGGTGCGCAGCGCCGCCAGCGGCGTGACGATTGACAGTTGCCCCTGCCCCCAGAACCCCACGAAACCGGCCATTCCGGCCAGAATCGCCAGCCGGATCGCGGTAAAATGGCGATGCCCCGCCAGGCGGTTCATCCCCGGCCCCAGCGCCAGCAGCAGAACCGGCAGCAGCAGCGCCAGCGCGATCAGGTCAGGCGCCCGGTTGCGCGCGGCCTCAAGCCATTGCGGCAGAGCCTCGACAGGCTTGGCGCGCAGGAAGAACCGTTCGGGCGTGCCGGCGGCAAGGGTGAAGGTGGTCGATCCGATCTCGGGCTGGAACATGCCGTGTTCGCGCACCGCTTTGACCTGTAGGGTCCAGTCGCGCGCCGGATCGAAGCCCAGCCGCCGGTCGCTGCGCAGGATCATTGCGGTGCCCTCGGGCACGCCGGGCAGGGTATCGAAGATCATGTCGGCATCGCGCAGCGCCACCGGCAGCCCGTCCTGATCAGCGCCAAGCAGATCGGGCGCGGTGTTGCGCACGAAATCCGCGCTGACCAGCCCGTGCCGCCCGCTGTCGATCAGCAAAAGCGGCTCCTCCGTCGGGGAGAGGCTGAGAAATCTGTTCAGATCGGCCAGCGCATCCGGCGCCAGAACAGCGCGGGCGATACTGGGCGGCCCGATGTCCACCAGCCAGAGGTCAAGGAACAACCCCTGCGGATCAGCCTGCGCCTCAGGGTCGTCATCGGCCCAGACGGTGCCCGCAAAAGCCGCGTCCAGTTCGGCATTCGTCACCCGCAAGGGCCGCGCGATGCCCTGATCCACCAGCGCCTGCCAGTCCAGCGGCTCGTCATGCGCGGGGTCCGGCGCGGCGGGGGGCACGGACTTGATGCCCTGCATCTTTTCCCGCGCGACCTCCAGCGTGGCCGCGAGGATCGATTCATGCGCGATGCGGACCGAGGCCGTGGCCTTCAACACCCCATCCAGATAGACCAGCCCGCTGCCCGCACCGGCATCACCATAGGGCACGCCCACCACCATCGGGGTATTGATCGAATGGCCACGATATTGTTCCAGAAACTTGCGGAACGGCGCCTCGCCCAAACCGGAGACGAAGATCGGCTCGTTATGCGAAATCAGCCGCACGTCGATAAAGCGGCCATCCAGATCCAGCATCACCAGCATATTGATCGGCCCGCCGGAAAAGCCGGGCAGCGGCGCCATGATCGCGGTTTCAAACACATAGCCCGCCTCGGCCCCGCCAGAGTTCAGAAGGCTCCAGACCCCCTTGTCATTCACCGGCTCGCCCAGCGCATAGGGCGGCACGACGAAAGCCGCGATCTGGTCGCGGTCCAGCGGCGCGGCAAGGGCGGCGCCGGTCATCAGAACCCAGCAAAGAACAAGGTGCAGGATACGCATGCGCCAGACTAGGCACGCGCGCACCTGCCCGAAAATTGGACGAAGGTCGCAGCGCGGGCGGCCGGGGGCGGCGCTATGGTCGGGGAATGGAGCCTTCCGCCCGCACCCCGGCCGACCGGCTGATCTTCCTGCTGTCGCTCACCGGCTTTGTGGCCTTCTGGTGGGCGCTGTCGCTGTTGCGGGGCGAGCCGCGCATCCTGCCCGCCCCACCCGAAGTGGCAGCGGTCCTGTGGGAGGAGGCCAGATCAGGGCGGCTGTGGCATCACATGACGGCGACGCTGGTGCGGGTGGCACTTGCTTTCGGCTTGTCGATGGCGCTGGGCACGGTACTGGGTGTGGCGCTGGGCCGGTTGCCCCGGCTGAACCGCTGGCTGGACCCCTGGGTGCTGATCTTCCTCAATCTGCCCGCGCTGGTCGTCATCGTGCTGTGCTATCTGTGGATCGGGCTGAATGAGGTGGCCGCCATTGCCGCCGTGACCATCAACAAGACCGCCATGGTGCTGGTGACCATGCGGGAAGGCGCGCGCACGCTGTCACCCGAGCTGAACGACATGGCCCGCGTCTTTCGCCTGTCGCGCCTGATCTGGGCGCGGCATGTGCTGCTGCCGCAGCTTGCGCCTTTTCTGGTTGCCAGCGCGCGGGCGGGGCTGGCGATCATCTGGAAGATCGTGCTGGTGGTGGAGTTTCTGGGCCGCTCCAGCGGCATCGGCTTTCAGATCCACCTGAAATTCCAGCTTTTCGAGATTGCTGGTGTCCTGGCCTATGCACTGGCCTTCGTCGCGGTGATGCTGGTGATCGACCTTGCGCTGATTCAGCCCGCCGAACAGCGTGCGGCGCGCTGGCGGCGCGGTTAGCGCCGTCGCGCCATCAGCCAGATGAAAAACAGCCCGCCGCACAGGCCGGTCACGACGCCAATGGGCAGATCCTCGGGCGCCAGCACCACCCGCGCCGCAGCGTCGGCCCAGATCAGGAACACCGCGCCCGCCAGCGCCGATCCGGGCAACACGCGGGCATTGTCGCCCCCGACAAGCATCCGCACCAGATGCGGCATCATCAGCCCGACAAAGCCGATCAGCCCGGAAAACGCCACCATCACCCCCGTGATCAGCGCGGCGGCGACAAAGACCGCCAGCCGGAATCGCGTGACCTCGACACCAAGGCTCACGGCGGTTTCGTCGCCAAGGCTCATCGCGTTCAGCACTGGCGCCCGCGACCAGAGCCACAGTCCCACCGGCAGCAATACCGCCAGCGGCCAGAGAAGGTGCGACCATTGCGCAAGGCCCAACCCGCCCAGCATCCAGAACACCACGGTATGCGTGGCGCGCGGATCACCGAGGAAGATCAGGATGTTTGCCCCGGCCATGATGATGAAGCTGACGGCGACCCCGGCCAGCACCAGCCGGTCCGCCGCCCCCGCGCCGGTCAGCGCCACAACGCCCAGCACCAGCGCCGTGGCCGCCAGCGCCCCGCCGAAGGCCATCAGCGGCACGGTCAGCAGGCCAAGGAACATGCCCGTGTGTAACAGCGCCGCAATCGCACCGAATGCGGCGCCCGAGGAAATGCCCAGCAAATGCGGATCGGCCAGCGGGTTGCGGGTAACGGCCTGAAGCGCCGCGCCCACCAGACCCAGCCCGCCGCCGACCAGAGCCGCCAGCAGCACGCGCGGCAGGCGGATCTGCCAGACGATATTCGCCTGCCCCACACCCCAGTGGGGCGTCACCAGCCCGGGCAGCAGCCGGTCGAGCAATACCCCCCAGACGGTGCCCGGCGCGATGGCGACCGATCCAACCGAAACCGCAAGGCTGACCGAAAGCGCCAGCCCCAGCAGCACGGCAAGGGCAAGGCCCGCCCGGCGCGGCAGGGCGCGACGCAGGGCGAGCCGCATCGTCACTGGCCCGCGAACCCGGCGACCAGCTTTTCGACCGCGCGGATATTGCGCGGCCCCGGCGTCGCCTCGACATATTCCAGCACGACGAAGCGATCATTCTTCACCGCGTCGATATCCGCGAAGGCCGGATTACCCTTCATGAAGGCGATCTTCTGTTCCGCCGTCACATCGCCGTAGTTCACGATCACCACGACCTGCGGATTGCGCGCCACCACCGGCTCCCACGCCACTTCGGCCCAGCTTTTGTCCAGATCATCCATGATGTTGACGCCGCCCGCCGCCTCGATCAGTGCGGTCGGCATGGCGTATTTGCCGGCAGTGAACGGCGCCTCTTCGCCCGAATCGTAAACAAAGACCCGCAGCGGATGGTCGTGGTCCACGCCCTTCGTCGCCTCGGCCAGCCGCGCTTTGTAGCCTGCGACCAGCGACTCTGCCCGATCCTCGACGCCGAATATGCGGCCAAGGTTCAGCATGTCCTGATACATGTCCTGCATCGTGCTGCGTGCTTTCGGCCCGATATGGATGCAGCTTTCGGTCAGTTCGTAGGTCTTGATGCCGAAAGGTTCCAGCGTTTCGGGCGTAACCTCGCCGCCGACCTTCATGCCATAATTCCAGCCCGCGAAGAAGAAATCAGCCTCCGCCGCAGCCAGAACTTCCTTGCTGGGGTATTTGGCCGAAAGCTCCGGCAGTTCGGCGACGCCCTCGCGCATTTCGGGGTCCAGCGTCTTCCAGCCGGAAATGCCGGTATAGCCGACCATGTGGTCGCGCAGGCCGAGCACGAGCATCATTTCGGTCAGGTTCACATCATTGGAAATTGCGCGCGCGGGTGCGGCGTCGAAGGTCACATCACGGTCGCAGCTTTTGACGGTGACAGGGAAGGCAGCAGCCGCACTGGCAGACAGCAGCAGCGCCGCAAGGGCGAGACGGATCATCGGAAACTCCTGATCGGATCAGAGGTGAAAGGACAGGCGCGGGCCGGTGCCGCTGTGGTCGATCCGGCCCCGCACCTGAAAGGCGGTGTGCAGCAGATCCTCGTGCAGCACCTGATCGGGCGGACCATCCGCCAGCATCCGGCCGCCATGCAGGATCAGCATGCGTTCGGCAAATTCCGCCGCCAGCGGCAGATCGTGCAGCGTGGTCACCACCGTCAGGCCGAGATCGCGCAGCAGCCGCAACAGATCAAGCTGGTGGCGGATGTCCAGATGGTTGGTCGGCTCGTCCAGCACCAGAATGCGCGGCTCTTGCGCAAGGGCACGGGCAACCATGACCCGCTGCCTTTCGCCCCCGGACAGGGTGCCGAAACTGCGGTCTGCGAAGGCTGTCAGGTCCAGCCGGGCCATGGCGGCGTCGATGATGGCGCAGTCAGCCTCACCGGGCAGGGCGAGCCCGCTGCCCCAGCCCTTGCGATGCGGCAAGCGGCCCAAAGCCACGATCTGCCGCACGCTCAACGCGAAATCGGTGGGTTGTTCCTGCACCACGGCAGCCACGATGCGCGCGGCCTCGGGCGCCGACATCAGCCACAGGTCGCGGCCCGTAACCGATACCGCGCCGCGCCGGGGCGGCTGGTGGCGATAGATCAGCCGCAGAAGCGAGGTCTTGCCTGCCCCGTTCGCGCCGCAGATCGCCATGATCTGCCCCTGCGGAACGGCGAAGCTGATATCGGTCAGGATGTCGGGCCGGTCCTTCGGGCCCCAGCAGACCGAGCGGAACTCCAGCGCCGGGGTCATTGGATCGCCCCCGCCGCCGTGCGGATGACCGCAGCCGCAGGGCGCACGGTTCCGGCCACCAGCGCGTCGATATCCTGGCCATCTTCGACATCGCCAAACAGCCAGGTCTCGCCCGAGGCGACCCGCCAGGCCAGGGTGCAGGGCCGCTGGCAGCCTTCGACGCACAGCGTTCCCGACAGCTCGAACTCTGCCCCCACACCCGCCAGCGCCAGGGCGCCGCGCAGCTGGATCAACAGGTTCAGGCCGGGCCTGCATTCGCGCCCGACATGCGGGCAGGACTGGCAGACAAGCATCTGATGCGGCGCGGGGCGCGCGCCGGTTTCGGTGGAAAGCGCGGCCATCGGCCTGCGCGGGGATCTGTCCATACGATCTCCTTCCCGGGGCACCCCGCCCGGTGGTTGTTGCGGTTCTCGATGGCAGGTCTCCTGACTCGCGGGTCGCAGCTTGCCCCGCCTTCCCGGCCCCGCAGTTCGGGGTCCAGTGGCATTGGGGGTCGCTCGCCGCTTACAGTTGCGGGGGCAGTCACGGAATTGGCGCCTGATGGCTACACCGCACCGTGTTCCCTTTTCACCCGGCGTCGCATTTGCCGGGAACCATCGGCGGCCAGAAGCGCATGACTCGGCGCCGCCGTCAAGCCCGGGCACGACAAGCGGCACACCCTTGCCTGTCGGCGCGCCGGCGGCGATGATTGGCCGAGACACCCGGAAAGGCCCGCCGATGACCAAGCTGAAGCTGCGCATCCTGTTCGACACCGCCATGCTTGGCCCCGGCAAGGCCGAGCTGTTGCAGCGCATTGGCGAGACCGGCTCGATCGCCGCAGCCGGGCGGCAGATGCAGATGAGCTACAAGCGGGCCTGGTCGCTGGTGGAGGAAATGAACGCGGCTTTCCGTGAACCGCTGGTCAGCAGTGCGCGGGGCGGGGCGGGCGGCGGCGGGGCGCAGGTGACAGAGACCGGGCAAGAGGTGCTGCGCCGCTATCTTGCGGTATTGGAGGCCGCCGAACAGGCGGGGGCGGCAGAGGTGACCGCGCTGGAGGCCTTGCTTGCCCCTGCGACCAAGGTGGATATGTCTGAAGAAAAATAACGCTTGCGTGACCGGGAGGCGGCTGCCAGATATGTTTCCCGAAACATATCGGAGTCTCTCATGTCCCGCCGTCTTGCCCTTACGCTTGCTTTCGCCCTCGCTGCCAGCCCTGTCGCCGCCGAGGAGGTCGTGGTCTTCGCCGCCGCGTCGATGAAGAATGCGCTGGATGACCTGGCCGCGCAATGGCAGGCGGAAACCGGCAATCAGGTGGTGATCAGCTATGCGGGTTCGGGCAAGCTTGCGCAGCAGATCGTTGCCGGGGCGCCCGCCGACATCTTCGTGTCTGCCGCCCCGAACTGGATGGACGAGGTGCAGAACGCCGGGCTGGTCGTGGAGGGCACGCGCGAGGATCTGCTGGGCAATACGCTGGTGCTGATCGCGCATGGCAAGGATGCGGCGCCGGTTGAGATCGGGGCGGGCTTCGATCTGTCCGCGTTGCTGGGCGACGGGAAACTGGCGATGGCCATGGTCGATTCCGTGCCTGCCGGGCAATATGGCAAAGCCGCGCTGACGGCGCTGGGTCAGTGGGACAAGGTGGAACCCGCCGTCGCGCAATCCGACAACGTGCGCGCGGCGCTGGCACTGGTGTCCACCGGCGAGGCACCCTATGGCATCGTCTACGCTACCGATGCTGCCGCTGATGACAATGTGACCGTGGTCGGCACCTTCCCCGCCGACAGCTATCCGGCCATCGTCTATCCCGCTGCCCTCTTGACCGGGGCGGCAGATGCGGCGGACAAAGCCTTTTACGAGGCACTTTCGGGCGAGGCGGCGCATGCCGCCTTCAGAGCGCAGGGCTTCGCGATCCTGAAGTAAGGGCCCGACCGGCGGCATATGACAGACTGGCTATCCCCCGACGAATGGCGCGCCGTGGCGCTGTCACTGCGCGTCTCGCTCTGGGCCGTGGCCGCCAGCCTGCCCTTTGGAATTCTGACCGCCTATGCGCTGGCGCGGTGGGAATTTCGCGGCAAACAGGTGCTGAACGGCATCGTCCACCTGCCGCTGATCCTGCCGCCAGTGGTGACGGGCTATCTGCTGTTGCTGACGTTCGGGCGCAAGGGCGCGGTGGGCCAGATCCTCGACCAATGGTTCGGCATCGTGCTGGCCTTCCGCTGGACCGGCGCGGCGCTGGCCGCCGCCGTGATGGCTTTCCCGCTGATGGTGCGGGCCATCCGGCTGGCGGTGGAGGCGGTGGACCCCAAGCTGGAACAGGCAGCAGGCACGCTGGGTGCCTCGCGCCCTTGGGTGTTCCTGACCGTGACGCTGCCGCTGATCCTGCCCGGCGTTCTGGCGGGCACGATCCTTGCCTTCGCCAAGGCGATGGGCGAATTCGGCGCCACCATCACCTTCGTGTCAAACATCCCTGGCCAGACGCAGACACTGCCTTCCGCCATCTATGCCTTTCTGCAAGTGCCCGGCGGAGAGAAGGAGGCCGCGCGTCTGGTGCTGGTGGCGGTGGGCATCGCCATGGCCGCACTGATGCTGTCGGAATGGATCAGCCGGGCCGTCGCGCGCAGGATCGCGGGGACATGACGCTGTCGGTGAACCTGTCCCATCGCTTTGGCGACTTCACGCTGGATGTGGCGTTCGAAGCACCGCCGGGTGTGACGGTGTTGTTCGGACGTTCCGGCTCCGGCAAGACGACGGTGGTGAATGCTGTTGCGGGTCTCTTGCGCCCTGACCACGGTCGCATCATCGCAGGGGGCGAGGTCTTGCTGGATACCGAAACCCGCACCTTCCTGCCGCCACATCGGCGCAGGGTGGGGTATGTGTTTCAGGACGCCCGGCTGTTCCCGCATCTGACCGTGCGGCAGAACCTGCTATATGGCCGCTGGTTCGCGCACCGCCGGGGACCGGATAATTTCGCCCGCGTGGTCGATATGCTGGGGATCGGCCCCTTGCTCGCCCGGCGTCCCGCCGCGCTGTCAGGGGGCGAGAAAAGCCGTGTCGCCCTGGGCCGTGCCATCCTGTCGGAACCGCGCCTTCTGCTGATGGACGAGCCGCTTGCGGCGCTGGACGAGGCGCGCAAGGCCGAAATCCTGCCCTATCTGGAGCGGCTGCGGGATGAGTTGCATCTGCCCATCCTCTACGTCAGCCATTCCATGCCCGAGGTGGCGCGGCTGGCCACCACGCTGGTGCTGATCGAGGCGGGCCGCGTGGCCGCCGCAGGCCCGGCCACCGAACTCCTGTCCGACCCCGCTGCCGCATCTGCGCTGGGACTGCGCGAGGCCGGGGCGATCCTCTCCGCACGGCTGGCGGTGCCGGACGAGGACGGGCTCAGCCGTCTGGACTGTAGCGCAGGTCCGCTGTGGTTGCCGCGCGTGGCGGGCCGGGCGGGCGACAGTTTTCGCCTGCGCATCCTCGCACAGGATGTCATGCTGGCGACCAGCCGCCCCAAAGGGATTTCGGCGCTGAACATCCTGCCAGCCGTTGTGCGGGAGGTCAGGCTGGGCGAAGGCCCGGGTGCGCTGGTGCAGCTGGAGGCGGGGGACGAGATGCTGCTGGCCCGGATCACCCGCCGCTCTGCCGCCGCACTGGAGCTGAAGCCCGGTCAGCAGATTCATGCTGTGCTGAAGGCGGTCTCTGTCGCGCAGGAAAACGTGGGCCATGGCAGACCCGGCGCGGACAGTCCCTAATCCAGCATCATCGCCGAGGCGAGGATGACCGCATGCGTGCGGTTGCGTGCGTTCAGCTTGGCGCAGATCGACTTGACGTGCATCTTCACCGTCACCTCGCTGAGCCCCATGCGCAGGGCAATTTCCTTGTTCATCAGCCCGTCGCGCAGAAAGCCCAGAGTCTCGCGTTCGCGCGGCGTCAGATCGGGTTGCCAGGGCCGGGGGGCAACCGGATCGAAGCCCTCGGGCAGATAGATCTCGCCCCCCAGAATGCGATGGATCGCGGCCGCCAGCTCCTGCGCCGGTGTGCTTTTGGGAATGAAACCGCTGGCCCCGCGCGCCAGCGCGGCAGTCACCATCTCGGGTTGCGCCTGACCGGAGAAAACCGCGAGGCGCCCGCCCGCATTTTCCGCAATCAGTGCCGCCACGGAATCCATGCCGTGAACGCCGGGCATCGAAAGATCCAGAAGCACCAGCGAAAAGCAGCCATGGCGGGCGATGGCCGTGCGGGCCGTCTCGAAGCTTTCGACGGCCACGACCTCGTCAAAGCCCTGCGCGCGCAAATGCGTGGCAACGAGATCCCGGATCAATTGGTGATCGTCGGCAATAAGCAGGCTCACGCGCGGCGTTTCAGCCAAGACAGCTCCTCCTGATTACTGCGCAGCAGTGTCAACCGCCTAATATCCGGCTGGCGGCTTGCCCGGTGGAGTATCTGCCTTTTGCGCGGTCTCCGCAAGCAAGGCCGTGACGAGTTGTCGCCTCAGACGCGCCCATTCGGCTGTCAGCCGCGCATGATGCACCGCCATGCGCCCGCCAGACCGCGCGGCGCCTTCGGCCTCGGTCAGTTGCGCGCAAATCCGCTTTGCCCCCAGCAGGGCACAGGCCCCGTTGAAGCGATGCGCGGCCTCTGCCAGACGGGCACCTTCGCCCACTGGCCCGTCCAGCAAGGTGAACAGCTGCCGGGCTTCAACATCAAGCTGATCCAGCGTGTCCCGGCAGGCTTCGGGCGTCAGGAAACCGCGCAGTTCTGACGCGATGCGGGGATCGAGTGTGGGCAGCGCACTTTCGGCCTCGGGGCCGACACCGGCCCGCAGGATATCGGTCAGCCGGGCAATGGTGATGGGTTTGACCAGAATTTCGGTCAGACCCGCCGCACGAATGCGGCGCAGGTCTTCCGGCAGGGCATGGGCGGTCACGGCGATGATGCGCGATGTGACCCCCATCGCCCGCATCTGGCTGGCCATGCTGAGCCCGTCCATGCCCGGCATGCTGACGTCGGTCAGGACCAGATCGAACTCGCCTTCGCGCACGGCCTGCAGGGCGGCTTCGCCGCTCTCCGCCTCCTGCACGCGCTGGCCCAGATGTTCCAGCATCGCCCGTGCCACCGCGCGGTTGGTGGGATGGTCCTCGACCAGCAGGACATGCGACGCGGGCAGATCCGCCGTATCTGGTTGGACAGGCGGCAGCGGCATCACGCCGCCCCGCTGCGGCGCCTGCATCCGGGCGGTGAACCAGAAGGTGCTGCCCGCCCCTTCGCGGCTGGTCACGCCGATCTCGCCCTGCATGAGTTCGACCGACCGGCGCGCGATACCAAGGCCAAGCCCGGTCCCCTCGACCCGCCGGTCATATCCGCCGTCAAGCGTTTCAAACACGTCGAAGATGCGGCCCAGCTTGTCGGCGGCGATGCCCGAGCCGGTATCGTGCACCTCGACCCGCACCAGCCGCGACGGGCCTGCGATATGCACCCGCAGGACAATGTGGATCGTGCCCTGACAGGTGAACTTGGTGGCATTGCCCAGAAGGTTGCGCAGGGTCTGCACGAAGATGCGCCGCGGGCCGGAGACCTGCGCCACATCGGCGGGCGGCAGGTCAAGCACGATCCGGTTGCCCGTGCGCTGCGCCAGTGGCCCCATCTGTTCGGCCAGATCCTCGATGACCGCGTTGAGATCGAAGGTCATCTCTTCCGCGCGCAGCGCCTCGGCATCGAGGCGGGTCAGTTCCAGAACGTTGTTGATCTGGTCCAGCGCCGATTGCGCCCCTGATTCCGCGATGCCCAGATACCTGCCCTGCACCGGGGTCAGGCTGGTAGTCTGGTGCAGCAGATCCAGCGCGGCAATCACCCCGTTGAGCGGCGTGCGCATCTCGTGGCTCATCACCGCCAGAAAACGCGACTTCGCCTCTGCCGCATCCACGGCGGCATCATGCGCCTCGCGCAGATCGCGCTCGGCCCGCACCAGATCCGAGATGTCGCGCAGGAAGGCAAACAGCACCGGCGCGCCGTCACTGTCGCGGTCCTGCGCGACGGCCAGTTCAAGCGTGACCGGCGTGCCATCGGGGCGGCGGGTTTCCAGCGCGATCCGGCCGGGCGGCAGCTCGCCCCGCAGCATCTGCCCGACCGGATCGACCAGCGTTGCGGTCTCGTCCCCGTCGTCTCGGACAGAGCGCGCCCTCGGCAACAGGCTTTGCAGATCGGTGCCGACAATGCGGTCGCGCGGCAGGCCGAACAGACGCTCTGCCGCAGGATTGACGCGCAGGATGCCCCCGTCCGGTCGCGCGGCGATCACCCCGTCAAGCGATGCAGCCAGCGTCTTTTCCAGGGTCGACCGCGTCCGCCATTCGGCCCGGCGCTGAGTATAAAGCTGTTGGGACAGCAGCATCATCATGGCGCTGACACCCAACAGAATTACGATCAGTACCATTGCGAGCAGCGCGCTGCGGGTCATCAGCGCGCCCAGTTCGGCCCGGCGCTGGGTATTGGCCTCAACGATTCCGGCCAGTGCCTCGACCACGAAGGGCCGCATGAAACCGGCCAGGCGGTCCGCCATCGGCTCGATCCGGGTCAGCGACGGTCGCAACAGATAATCCGGCACGTCGATCTGGCGCGTGAGATTGGCGCTTTCGCGCACGATCATGCGCCAGTTCCTGCTCTGGCGCATCTGGTTCAGCGCCGCCGACTGGCGCAGATACCCGTCGATCACCTTCAACCGGCTGAGATAGATGTCAAACGCCCGGCGCAACTGCGGCAGGGTTTCGGGATCATCGGGAAAGCGAATGGCCCGGTTCAGTGCCATGCGGGCTTTCAGTTCCTCGACCTCAAGCTGCGCGAAAAGCCAGCTGGTATTGTCAGATTGCGACACACGCGCATCGTCCAGCCGCAGGCTGATCTGATAGGCGTTCACTGAAAGCAGGCCCAGCCCCAGCAACACCAGCGGCAACAGCACCACAGCCAGAAGCCAGCGCGGGGCCCGCCCGTCAGGGGGTTCCTGCCCCTCGCTCACGGCGTGACAGCAGAAATGGCGATCAGTTGCCACACGCTTGAGGCATAGATGATTTCATCCTGATAGCGGATGTCGCTGTCAAACGGATACATCACCCACAAAGGGCCGTTGTCGCGCACCGTAAATTCCGCGCCATTGATCCGGGTTGCGATGATCGGTGCCTTTTCCTCGATCTCGGTCCATTTGAGGTCAATGGCGTAATCGTTCAGCGCCAGGAGCTGCACATCCCCACCCGCGATTCCGCTTTGTTCCAGCACCGCCTTCAGCGGCGGCCCGGTAAAGGTGGTCGGCTCTTCGGTCCAGATGGTTCTGGTGGTGAAGCTGACCTGCGGCAGCGCCTCCAGCGCCGCGCGGTCGAAATCGTGCTGCGCGCCATCGGCAGCAGTCACCGTCAGCAAGACATCTTCCTGCCCGGCCGCCACGGCAGCGAAGGCACAAAGCGACAGGCTGGCCCCCAACAGCACGTTTCGCGCGGGCAACATCCGGGTCATGGTTCCAATCCGAAAGCAAAATCCGACCGATCATATCAACCCCAAGGAAAGTCCGGCAGCCCCAAAAGGCCAACCCATACTTAAGGTCAGTCAGACCGCACGGGTGCCCTGGCCGGGGCCCGGAACGGCAATGCTCGACATCCGCAGGGGTTCGCCACATGATGCCGGGGCTGCGGGCCAGGCACCGGACCCCGGACCACCGGCCAGATGCATCGGAGGGACACCCATGCTTATCCCGGTCGTGGCCAGTTTCGGGGCACTGCTGGTTCTGGCCGCACTCTGGCTGCGCCTGTCCTTCGCACGGCTGGCCCGCCGGGGTCACGAGACTGATCCCCCGGTCGCCACCTACGCCTCGCTCCTGGCGGACCAGGTCGCGACGCTGCACCTGCCGGAGGCACGATCCGGCTTCACCCTGCTGAGGGACGGAACCGAGGCATTTGACGCGCGGCTGGCCCTGATCAAGGCCGCGCGGCGCAGTCTCGATCTGCAATACTACCATTGGGCCGATGATGACTCGGGTCGCCATCTGCTGCACGCCTTGCAGGCGGCGGCAGATCGCGGCGTACGCATTCGCCTTCTGATCGACGATTTTGGCGCACAGGGGCTGGACCCGGCGCTCGCCGCGCTGGCCTCGTCGCCCGGCGTGGCTGTGCGGCTGTTCAATCCCGCGCTGCTGCGGCGCTGGCGCAATGTGAACCTCGCGCTGGATTTCGGCAGGCTGAACCGGCGCATGCACAATAAGGCGCTGGTGGCTGACGGGGATTGCTGCATCCTCGGCGGGCGCAACATCGCCGATGAGTATTTCGCCGGGAACGGGCAGTATCACTTCATCGACTTCGACGTGTTCGGGGTCGGCCCGGTCGGACAGATGGTGACCGAGGATTTCGAACGTTACTGGACCGCACGCGCGGCAATCCCCGTGCGGCATCTGGTCTCCGCCCGGCCGATGCCCCCGCCCGCCGCCCGTTCCGACGCCGCCACGGGAGAGGCCACGCCGGTGGACGCACTTCTGTCGGGGGCACTCGTCCCCGCTATCGGCGGGGTCGAGGTTGTCAGCGACGATCCTGAAAAGGTTCTGGGCCGCGCAGGGTTGCGGCGGCTGGCCATTCACCGGATCAGCGAGCTTCTGGCACAGCCACAGAGCAGTCTCGATATCGTTTCGGCCTATTTCGTGCCCGGCGGCGCGGGCCTGCGACGGCTTCAGGCGCTGGCGCGGCGCGGGGTACGGGTGCGCATTCTGACCAACGGCCAGCAATCCACCGATGTGACCATGGTGCATTGCGGCTACGCGCGCTATCGCCGCAGACTGCTGATGGCAGGGGTCGAGATTGCTGAACTGAAGGGCGGCGAGGGGCTGGAGCCTGAAAGGCGGCGGCTAGGTGAACGGCTGCGCGGCACCCCAAGCCGCAACAGCCTTCATGCCAAGACCTTCGTTGTGGATGAGCGTCGGCTGTTCGTCGGGTCATTCAACCTCGACCAGCGGTCCATGTATCTGAACACCGAAATCGGGCTGATCATCGACGCCGCCGATCTGGCGGCCGAGTTCACCCGGCTTCTGGAAAGCGAGATGCGGCAAAGCGTCTATCATCTTGGCCTGCGCGAAACACCGCGCGGGCACCGGCTGATCTGGCGCGAGGATCTGCCGGAGGGCGGGGTGGCCGAACATGACAGCGACCCCGGAACATCGGCGCTCAGCCGTCTTTTGCTGCGTCTGGCGGGGCGTCTGCCGATCGAGTGGCTGCTCTGACCCGCGCGACCACAGGCAGATGATCGGAACTGCGGCGCGCCAGCGGCGTGTCATGCACCGCAGCCCCGAGCAGTTCCAGCCCCTGCCCCGCATAGATCCGGTCCAGCGCCAGACGCGGAAAGGGTGCGGGGAAGCTGGCCGCCATGCCGGGTGGCCCAAGCTGTTCGTCCAGGGCGGCAAGCGACCGGCTGGGCCAGCGGCGCCATTCATTCATATCTCCCAGCGCGATGACCGGCCGGTCGGCATCCGTGGCCAGTTCGGCCAACAGCCGCGCCTGCCGCTGCCGCGCCGAGGCCAGCAGGGACAGATGCGCCGCGATCACCCGCAATGGCCCGAGGCCCGCCATCTCCAGATCCGCGACCAGCGCCCCACGCGGATCGGGGCCGGGCAGATGCAGAACATGCACCGCCTCGATCCGCGCCGCCCGGACCAACAGGATATTGCCGTGCCAGCCATGTGCCGCACCGCCCAGCCGCTGCGGCACATCCACCGGCAAAAGCCCGGTTTCCGCCGCCAGCGCCGCCGTATCAAGAACACCGCGACGCTGCCCGAACCGCCGGTCCGCCTCCTGCAAGGCCACGATATCGGCGCCCAGCGTGGCAATGACCCGCGCCGTGCGATGCGGGTCACGCCGGAAATCGGTGCCGATTCCCTTCTGCACATTGTAGGTGGCGACGGTAAGGACAGGGGGCTGCATGGCTGATGCTTGCCCCGCCAGAGGCCCGGATACAAGGGTCATCCCGCGCCCCGCGCGGCCCTGGCGGTTCAGCGGCCTGTCACAAATCTCGGACACAGCCGTCAACATCCCATTACACAAAGGCCTTAGGACGCGGTGAAACCGACAAGACAGGGGACACCCGATGAAAACGACTTTTGCGATGGCGGCAGCGCTGAGCCTTGCCGCACAGGCGGCACTGGCCGATGCGACCCCGATCACCTGGTGGCACGGCATGGGCGGCGCGAACGAGCAGGTGATCAACCAGATCGCCGAGAAATTCAACGCGGCCCAGCAAAGCTGCGCGATCACCCCGGTTTCCAAGGGCACCTATGAAGAGGCGCTGGCCTCGGGTATCGCGGCCTTCCGCTCGGGCGAGCAGCCGAACGTCATCCAGATCTTTGACGCGGGTGCCGCGACGATCATCAATGCCAAGGGCGCGACCATCGCGGCCGAGGACATCCTGACCCAGAACGGCCACAGCTTCGATCGCGACGCCTTCATTCCGGGCGTGCGTTGGTTCTATGCCGATGCATCGGGCAAGTTCATCGGCATGCCGTTCAATTCCTCCGCGCCGATCATGTATGTGAACGACGAGGCGCTGGCCAAGGCCGGTGTGACCGCGCCGAAAACCTGGGCCGAGTTCGAGGAAGTCGCGCCGAAGCTGAAAGAGGCGGGCTATATCCCCCTGACCGCCAGCCAGCTGACCTGGATGTTCTTCGAGAACTTCTTCTCGCGCAACAATGTCCAGATGGCGACCAATGCCAATGGCTACGACAGCTTTGACGGCACCGAACTGCGCGCCACCGCGCCGGAAATGATCGCCTTCTGGACCCGCGTGAAAGACTGGCACGACAAGGGCTGGCTGGGCTTCTACGGCGCGGGCTGGTCGGACAACCAGAAGCCGTTCGAGGAAGGCAAGGTCGCGTTCTGGATCGGCTCGTCCGGGTCGTTCGGCGGGCTGTCGAAGACCGCCACCATGCCGTTCTCGGCCGATTTCATACCCTATGACGAAACCGTCACCGACGGCAACAAATCCTCTTTCATCGGGGGCGCCGCCCTGTTCGCCTTCTCGGGCAAGCCGGAAGCTGAGAACAAGTGTACCGCTGATTTCTTCAGCTTCCTGACATCGACCGAGATTCAGGCCTTCTACCATCAGGCCACCGGCTATGTCGCCATCACCACCGCCGCCTACGAGAAGTCGAAGGCCGACGGCTGGTATGACCAGCATCCGCAGGCCGAAGTGGGCATCAAGCAGCTCATGCTGCCGCAAGGTGAATGGTCGAAAGGCTATCGTCTGGGCTTCTATCCGCAGATCCGCGTGATCGAGGAACGCGAGTTCAACAAACTGTTCTCGGGCGAAACCACTGTCGAGGACGCGTTCAAGGCCATTGAGACTGAAGGCAACGAGTTGCTGGCCCGTTTCGCCAAGACCTCGGGCTAAGGCCCGCCTTGCTTTCTTGCCGGGCCCATGTCGATGGGCCCGGCTTTCCGCATTGATGACCCTGCGAAAGCGCCGATGACCGATGTGACCCAACCGACCGGCGCCGCCCGCCCGCGACGCAAACCCCGGCGCCCGGCCGAGCCGGCAAAACGTGTGCAGTTCGACCGGCCGCTGCTGCCCTGGCTGTTCCTTCTGCCGCAACTGGCGGTGATCTTCGTGTTTTTCTATTGGCCTTCGGCGCAGGCCGTCACCTCGTCCTTCTATCTGGAAGACCCGTTCGGCTTTGGCGCAAGCTTTGTCGGGCTGGACAATTACCGCGACGCGCTGGGGTCCGCCGAATATCGCCGCATTGCTGGCTTCACCACACTGTTCACCGCCCTTGTCACCGCCCTTTCGCTGGGGCTGGGCCTGTTGTTCGCCGTCAAGGCCGACAAGGTGATCCGGGGCCGGTCCACCTACCGCACGGCGCTGATTTCCGTCTATGCGGTGGCGCCGCCGGTTGCCGGGCTGATGGGGATGATGCTCTTCGACCAGCATATCGGCCCCTTCGTGACGCTGGCCGCACAGTTCGGCTGGAACATGCAGGTCGGCATCAATTATTGGGATACCGCCTTCGCCATGATCCTCGTCTCGGTCTGGAAGCAGGTGCCCTACAACTTCATCTTCTTCCTGTCGGGGCTTCAGGGCATCCCGGCCTCGGTGCGCGAGGCGGCGGTGATCGACTGCAAGAACGGCTTCACCCGGTTCCGGACCGCCATCCTGCCACTGCTGGCGCCGACCGCCTTCTTCCTGCTGATCATCAACATCACCTATGCGCTGTTCGACACCTTCGCCGTGATCGACGTGATGGTGAAGGACAAACCCGCCAACAACCCGATCACCCTTGTCTACAAAGTCTATAACGACGGGTTCCGCGGCAATGACATCGGCGGATCGGCGGCGCAATCGGTGATCCTGATGGTGGTCGTGCTGGTGCTGACACTGGTGCAGTTCCGCTGGCTGGAACGCCGCGTGCATTACGGATGACCCCATGAACCGCGTTCGCCCCTTCGACCATTTCGTCCTGATCCTCGGCACGCTGTTCATGGTGTTGCCGGTTGCCGTGGCCGTGATGACCTCGACCCATACGGCGGTCGAGATCCACAGCCACGGCCTGTTCCTGACCCCCGGCGGCCACGGGGCCGAAACCTATGCGACTGTGCTGACCCGGCAGGGCGGCTTTACCGGGCAGGTGACCGGAACACGCATGATGATGAACTCGCTGATCCTTGGCATCGGCTTTGCGGTCGGCAAGATCGTGCTGTCGATGGCGGCGGCCTATGCGCTGGTCTATTTCCGGTTCCGCTTCGCCAGCTTCCTGTTCTGGATCATCTTCACCACGCTGCTGCTGCCGCTGGAGGTGCGGATCATGCCCTCCTATCAGGTGATGTCCGATCTGGGCCTGCTGAACAGCTATACCGGGCTGATCGTGCCGCTTCTGGCCTCTGCCACCGGCACCTTCTATTTCCGGCAGTTCTTCAAATCCGTGCCCGATGAATTGCTGGAGGCGGCACGGATCGACGGCGCCGGGCCCTTCAAGTTTCTGATCGACGTGCTGATCCCGCTGTCGCGCACGATGATGGCGGCCATTTTTATCATCATGTTCGTCTACGGCTGGAACCAGTACCTCTGGCCGATGCTGATGACCACGGAAGAGCGGTTCTTCACACTGATGCGCGGCATCAAGCAGATCCTGCAAGTCTGGGTCGGAAGCCAGGTCCCTGATTACAACGAAGCCTTCGCCCTTGCCATTCTGGCCCTCGCCCCACCCGTTCTGGTGGTGGTGGTGTTCCAGCGCTGGTTCATCAAGGGCCTGACGGAAAGTGACAAGTGATGGCCTCCATCGACATCAGCAACGTGTCCAAGACCTATCCCGGCGCTTCGGCGCCTTCGGTGTCCGACATCAACCTGTCGATCCGCGATGGCGAGTTCATCGTGCTGGTCGGGCCGTCCGGCTGCGGGAAATCGACGCTCCTGCGCATGGTGGCCGGGCTGGAGGATATTACCGGAGGCGAGGTGCGCATCGGTGACCGGCTGGTGAACGGGGTGGACCCGGCCGACCGTGACATCGCCATGGTGTTCCAGAACTACGCGCTTTACCCGCATATGACGGTGCGCGAGAACATGGCCTACGGATTGAAGAACCGCCGCACGCCCCCGGCCGAAATCGCGACCCGCGTGGCCGAAGCCGCCCGCATGCTGGAGCTTGGCCCCTATCTGGACCGCAAGCCGCGTGCGCTGTCGGGCGGGCAGCGGCAGCGCGTGGCGATGGGCCGTGCCGTGGTGCGCCAGCCCGCCGCTTTCCTGTTCGACGAGCCGCTGTCGAACCTGGACGCCAAGCTGCGCGTCTCGATGCGCGGCGAAATCCGGCGGTTGCAAAAGCGGCTGGGGACCACCTCGCTTTATGTGACCCATGACCAGCTTGAGGCAATGACGCTGGCCGACCGGCTGGTCGTGCTGAATGCGGGCCGGATCGAACAGGTCGGTGCCCCGCTGGACATCTATCACACCCCTGCGTCGACCTTCGTGGCGAGCTTCATCGGTTCGCCCGCGATGAACCTGCTCGACGCCGAGATTCGAGGCACGCGGCTTCATATCGGCGGGGCAGATCTGCCCCTGGGCCTGAATACTGCCGCGCAAGGGCAGGTGACCGCCGGTGTACGGGCCGAAGACCTGTATCTTGCCGCCGACGGCCTGCCCTTCCGCGTCGATTTCATCGAGGAACTGGGCGCGCAGCGTCTGGTACATGGCCATGTCGAGGGCCAGCCGCTGACGCTTGCCGTGGCTCCCGATGTGGCACTGTCCGACGCGGTTCATCTTGCGATCCGCGCTGGTGCGCTGCACCTCTTCGACACGGCGTCGGGCAAGCGCCTGCCCGCCTCCGGCACGGGCGCGCGACCGGCGCGTGCCACGGAAGAGATGGCGGGTGCAACCGCCCGTCCGCTGCTGTAACCCCCGCGCGCACCCAGGCGATCTGCACCGGGCGGCGACATCAGGAAAAGCGTCAGGCAGTGCAGGCTGACTATGGTGCCATCCTGAAGGGAAAGCACGTGGGCGACTGCCGATCCGGTCAGGCGACTTCGGGCAGGAGCCGGCCGAAGATATAGGTACTGCACCCCGGATCGAAGCCGATGATTTGCAGGCCCGCCTCAAAGCGGCTTTGCATGGCCAGGCGACCTTCGGTGCGGGCAGCGCGGGCGGCAGCTTCGTCGCTGCGCAGCAGCCTGTGAAAATCCGGCACCACGGCAACCCTGTCCTCGGCCCGCACTTCGGGGCGCCCTGTCACGAACAGTTCGGCGACCACGCGGTCACTTTCGACGCCGCCCTGATAGCTGCCACCCGATCCGTAGTAATTCACCAGATAACCCGTGCCGAAGGCCCCGAGGTTATTGATGTTGAGATTGGCATTGCGCGTCATCAGCGGGTCATAGGTCCAGCGGATGCGGCGAATGCCGCGCGACTGGCACCAGTCTTTCTGGTAGGCCTTCAGCGCCACGCCCAGCCCCTGCCCGCGATATTCGGGCAGCACGGCAAGCCGGTGGCTGTGCTGCACGGCGGGATCGGACGTCGGAAACCCGAAGACATACCCGGCCAGCCGCTCCCCGTCGAAGGCGCCGGCGACAATGCCCCCCTCGGATTGGACCACCATCAGCAGGTCCGGCGGGTCCGCCAGATCATCCATCCCCCAGACAGAATGTTGCAGGTCATAAGCGGCCTGAAACTCGGCCAGACCGTGCAGGTCGCGATAGGTGATCATGCCGGGAACGCCTGAACCGAAGTCGAGATGCTGTCCAGGAAATCCCAGTCCATCGTGACGCCGATCCCTGCCCCATTCTGCGGAATCGGCATCAGGCCGTTTTCCGTTTCAAGCTTTTCGACCACAATGTCGCGCTCGAAATAGCGCGACGATGACGAGGTGTCGCCCGGTCGCGAAAATTGTTCCAGCGTGCAAAGGTGGATGTTATGGGCCCGGCCGATCCCGGCCTCAAGCATGCCGCCGCACCAGACCGGCACGTCATGGGACAAGCACAGGTCATGCACCTGTTTGGCAACGGTATGGCCCCCCAGTCGCCCGACCTTGATATTGATCACCCGGCCCGCATCGGAGACCAGTGCCTTGCGGCAGTCGGGCAGCGTACGGATGCATTCGTCCAGACAGATCGGGGTTCGCAGCGCCGCCTGCAGCCGCACATGATCATGCAGGTCATTCCAGGCCAGCGGCTGTTCGATATAGTCCAGCGCATAGTCATCCATGCGACGCAGCACCGGCATATCGGCCAGCGTGTAGCAGCAATTCGCGTCGATGGTCAGGTGAGTATCGGGAAAGTCCGCGCGCACCGCATCCAGCAGCTTCAGATCATGCCCCGGCATCACCTTCAGTTTGATGCGGCGATAGCCTTGCTGCACATGAATCTCGACGTCCCGCAACGTGCGCGGAATATCCTTGATGCCCAGTGAAACACCCACCTCGATCTCGGTCCGGGTGCCGCCCAGAGCCTGCCACAGGGGCAGCCCCTGCACCTTGGCCCACAGATCCCAGAACGCCATCTCGACCGTCGCCTTGGCCATCTGGTGATCCCGCCAGGGCCGGAACAGACGTTCGATTTCCTGCGGATTGGCAAAGCTCTTGCCCACGACCTGCGGCAGGAACACGTCGCGCAGCATCATCATGGAAGAGGCGAGCGTTTCGGGCAGGTAATCGGGCAGCACATCGGCGACGCCCTCGGCATAGCCCTCGTGTCCGCCGCCGCGCAGCACCAGAATCGGCATGACCTTCCGGACCATGGTGCCCGTGGCAATGGTGAAGGGTTGCAACAGTGGCAATTCAATCAGCCGCAACTCGGCCGAGTCGATCACCAGAGGTTCGCGGAGAGGCGAAAGCGGCATGGGTCTTCCTTTACGAAACGGGGTTTCCCGCGACGGGTTTGGCCGGGTTCAGGCACTCGGGATGCACGGTACTCCGGGCGCGCCGACCGGCTCAGAGAAATCCATTTTTAGTTTACGGTCAAGATTGACCGACTGTTAGTTTGCTGTCATGGTCGATTCCAAGCGGACTGAAGCACTGAGCAACCGCAGGCGCGGCCCTTTCGGCAAAGGGACGCTCCGGCCCTTGAACGCCTTGGGGAAGCCGATGGAACAAGCCGAAGGAACAGGCCTGCACGCCCGGCTTGAGGCGATTCTTGGCACCGGCACCCCGGTTGAACGCGCAATCGCGGCCTATCTGCTGAACCATATCGCCGACCTGCCATTTGAAACCGCAGCCAGCCTCGCCGCCCGGATCAGGGTTTCGGAAGTGTCGATCGGGCGCCTTGCACGGGCTCTGGACTATCGCAACCTGAAAGAGATGAAAGAGGCGCTGAAGGCTGAGGCTGATCTGAAGGCGATTGCCGCCGTCAGCGACAGCCCCTGGCTGAAGGGGGTGGCACTGGCCGAACGCTTTGCCCGCAGTGAGGGCAGCAAGGCCGATGGCGGCACCGCCGCGCTGGAGCGCGAAATCCATGCCGTCATGCGCAACCATGAAACAGCGGCGGGGACCGAGTTCGCGCGGTGCGCCCGGCGTCTTGCCACGGTCGGCCATGTGCAGATCGCAGGCTTCCAGACCGAACGCGGTCTTGCGCAATACATGGCCCATAACCTGAGCTATCTGCGCCCGCGCGTCACGTCGCTGGCCCTGGACAGCGGCCATTTTGCCGAGGTGTTTCTGGATGATCCGGCGAACACCGCGCTGGTCATCATCGAGACGCGGCGCTACTCGCGCCTTGCCTATGATCTTGCCAAGGCAGCCAGGGCACAGGGCATTCCGGTGACTCTGATCACCGACCCCTATTGTGGCTGGGCGACCGAGGTCGCAGACGAGGTTCTGCGGGTCGAGACCGATTTCAACCATTACTGGGATGCCACCGGCCAGATTGCAGGTCTGGTCAACCTGCTCGTCGACCGGATCTTCGGAGAGCTGGGCCCCGGTATCGAAGCGCGCCTGAACGCGATCAGCCGCCACTATCAGCAATTCGTGGGTCACCAGAGGTGACGCTTTAACAAAGCCGGCCGGCCTGAACCGGAACCGGCATCTCAACAGGAAGGAAAGCCCGTATGAAATCCCTTGGAAAGTTGTTGCTTGGAACCGCCCTTGCCGGTGGCCTGATGTTGCCCGCGCAGGCACAGGACGTTGTTGCCGTCCTCTCGCAGAACGAGACGGGCGCCACCTCGTACAATCCGGTATCGGCGACGCTGCTGTCGGTTGGCGCCTGGCTGATGTATGACCGTCTCGTCGCCAAGGACGAGAACCTGCAATATGTACCGAACCTCGCCGAAAGCTGGGAAGAAGCGCCGGATGGCATGACCTGGACCTTCAAGCTGAAGCCCGGTGTCACCTTCCACAACGGCACCCCGTTCACGGCACAGACCGTTGTCGACTGGCTTCCGCTGTATAAGGGGTCCGAGAACGAGTATCTGTTCGACGCCATCGACCACGCCGAGGTGGTTTCGGATACCGAAGTCAAATTCGTGATGAAACGGCCCGAGCCGAACCTGCTTTACAACCTGTCGACGGTCTATGCCTCGATCCCCGATCCGGCCGCCTTCACCGAGCTGGGCGAGGAATTCGGTGTGGCCGAGGTGGTCGGCACCGGGCCGTTCAAGCTGGACAGCTTCGAGATCGGCAATCAGACCGTTCTGCTGCGCAATGACGATTACGCATGGGGACCGGGTGATGCGACCGGCCATCCGGCCAAGATCGAAACGCTGACCCTGCGGGAAATCGCCGAAGCCTCGACTGCGTTCCTTGAACTGAAAACCGGCGGCGTCGACATGCTGATGAACGTGCCCACCGATTTCGTGGGCGAGGTCGAAGGCAGCGGCAATCTGAAATTGCTGGAACTGCCGGGCACCGATCTTGTCTACATGCCGATCAACGTGACCAAGCCGCCCTTCGATGACATCAAGGTGCGCGAGGCGGTGGCCTTTGCCATCAACCGGCAGGAAATCGTCGATGCGGTGTTTGGCGGGCGGGGCAAGGCGGCCGATGGCTTCCTGATTTCGGCGCTGCCGGAATCGCAGATCGCGCCGGAATACCGCATGACCTATGACCCCGAGCGCGCCAACAAAGCACTGGATGACGCGGGCTGGGTGAAAGGGGCTGACGGCATCCGCGAAAAAGGCGGCGAGAAGCTGAAAGTGACGCTGTGGACCCAGTCGGACAGCATCTTCCGCCGCCTGTCGGAAGTGGTGCAGGCGCAGCTGAAGGCGGTGGGGCTTGAGGCCGAAATCCTGACCTTCGACAATGCGGCGATCCGCGACCAGTACAAGACCGGCGAACAGCAGCTGGCAGTGCGCACCTATCTTTGGGACAATGCCGACATCCTGGAGTGGTTCTTCAGCGGCGAGCGGCTTTATTATCCCAACATCTCGATGCTGAATGATCCCAAGGCAGAAGAGCTGAAGGCGGCGGCGATGACGGGGGCCAAGAACTCGGCCGAACGCGAGGCGAACTTCAGGGCTTATCACGAGTATATCAACTCGCTGTATCCCTATGCCCCGATCTACGAGCCGGTGCAGCTGATGGGCTACAACACCGACCGTGTGACCCTGCCGGAACCGCTTCATGCCGCGCGCTTCAACACGCTGGGCTTCCTCCAGCTTGAAGTGAAAGAATAAGCGCAAGATGCTGGGCTTCGCCATCCGTCGCATCCTGATGCTGGTTCCGGTGTTCCTTGCGGTGTCGGTGATCATCTTCCTGATGATCCACATGCTGCCGGGTGACCCCATCGACAATCTGCTCAGGATCGGGGCGGGGCCCGATCAGCGGGCGGCCCTGACCGAGAAATACGGCCTCGACCGCCCGCTTTACGAGCAATACCTCTACTGGATCGGCAATGTGGTTCAGGGGGATTTCGGCAATGCCATCGTGCAGCGCCGCCCCGTGGCCAGCCTGATCGGCCAGGCCCTGCCCTATTCGCTGACACTGGGCGGGCTGGCGTTGCTGGTCTCCACCGTGCTGGGCATCACGGTAGGCATCATCGCGGCCAGCTTCAAGGGAAGCTGGCTGGATCAGGGGCTGATGGGCGGGGTGCTTTTTGGGTCCATGCTGCCGAATTTCTGGATCGGGCTGCTGCTGATCCTTGTCTTTTCGGTATCGCTGGGCTGGACCCCGGTGTCCGGTGCCCGTGGCTGGGAAAGCCTGATCCTGCCCGTGGTCACCATCGGTCTGGGCGGCACCGCACTGGTGGCGCGGGTGACGCGGGTGGCGATGATCGACGCGCAGGGGCGCGACTTCGTGATGCTGCTGCATGCCAAGGGCGTGCATCCCGTGGTCATCCAGTTGCGGCACGTCCTGCGCCACGCCCTGATCCCGGTCGTCACCATTCTGGCGCTGCGGATCGGCTGGATTCTGGGCGGGGCCGTTACGGTAGAGGTGGTGTTTGCGCGGCCCGGCCTTGGCTCGCTTCTGATCAAATCCCTGAACCAGCATGATTATCCGGTCGTTCAGGCCTCGCTGCTGATCCTCGCCATGGCGGTTCTGCTGGGCACCCTGCTGGGAGACCTGTTGCAGGCCGCCATGGACCCGCGCATCCGGGACAATCTGAAATGACCGTGACCGCTCCTGTTCCGGGCCTGCTGCCCGCGCTGCGCCGCTCGGCCCCTGTCCAGGCTTTTGCAAGCTGGAAAGGCGGTGTGGCCGGCACCTTCCTGATCCTTGTCGTGCTGGGCGCCCTTTTCGCACCCTGGCTGACGCCCTACGGCTTTGACGTGCAAAACCTGCCGGGAGCCTTTCAGGCCCCCAACCTTAGCCACCCCATGGGCACCGATGAATTCGGACGCGACGTGCTGACCCGCATTCTTTACGGCGCGCGGACCTCGCTGTCGGTCTCGGCGGTGGCTATCGCGATTTCGTTGTTCTGCGGCATGGTTCTGGGCGCCAGCGCCGGATACTTCGGTGGGCGTTTCGACCGCGCGGTGATGGTCGTCGTCGATCTGACCTGGGCGTTTCCCGAAATCCTTGTCGCGCTGATGCTGGTGGCGATCATCGGCCCCGGCACGACCGGAACCCTGGTGGCGATCTGCGTCGCCTATCTGGCGCAGTTTACCCGCCTGACCCGCGCGCAGGTCATGGCGCTGAAATCGGAAACCTTTGTCGAGGCGGCCCGCGGCATGGGGGCATCGAATGCCGCGATCCTGTTCCGCCATCTGCTGCCGAACTGTCTGGGGCCGGTTCTGGTGGCCGGGATGCTGGCGACCGGCGATGCGATCATTCTGGAGGCGACGCTGGGCTTTTTCGGCCTCGGCGCGCAGCCCCCGACCCCGTCCTGGGGCGGCATGATGTCCTCGGGGTCCGGGCTTTTGTTCAAGGGGCCGTGGATCATCATGTTCCCGGGCCTCTGCATCGCGTTGACGGTGGTGGCAATCAACATGTTCGGCGACGCGCTGCTGCACAAGCTGGACGTCCGCGAACGGGTGAGGACCGCCTGATGCTGATGGAAGTCAAGGATCTCTCGCTGTCCATCGGCAAGGTCGCCTTGCTGGATCGGGTCAGTTTCTCGGTTGATCGCGGGCAGGTGCTGGGTCTGGTCGGTGAAAGCGGCTCGGGCAAATCGCTGACCGCGCTGGCGCTGACCGGCCTTGTGCGCCGCATCGGCGGCAGGATCACCGGCGGCAGCATCGTCTTTGACGGGCAGGAGCTTTCGGATCTGCCCGAACCGGCCTACCGCAAGCTGCGTGGCAAACGGATCGCCTTCATCACCCAGAACCCGATGTCGGCGCTGGATGCGCTGAAAACCATCGGCGATCAGGTCGATCAGGTCTCGCGGCTGCATCTGGGCCTGTCGCGCAAGGCGGCACGGGCGCATACTGTCGACATCCTGACGCGGCTGCGCATCCCCGAGGCGGCAACCGTGGCCCGCGCCTATCCGCATCAGCTTTCCGGCGGAATGAAGCAGCGGGTGGTCATCGCCATGGCATTGGCCGCCGATGCCGATCTCATCATCGCGGATGAGCCGACCACCGCACTGGATGTGACGGTGCAGGCCCAGATCGTGATGATCCTTTCCGAGCTGGTGAAGAAGCGCAACATCGGCCTCATCCTGATCACGCATGACATGGGTGTGGTGGCGCAGATCTGCGACAAGGTCTGTGTGCTGTATGCGGGCCGCGTGGCGGAAAGCGGGCCGGTCGGGCAGTTGTTCGACACGCCGCGCCACCCCTATTCGGCGGCGCTGATTGGCTGCATCCCGCGCGAAGGCATGGCGCCCGGTGCGCTAAAGGGCATTCCGGGCACCGTGCCCTCGGCGCTGAATTACGGCGCCGAATGCTGCCGCTTTGCCAGCCGCTGCACCCGCGCGGATGCGCTCTGCCACACCACCCGGCCCCTGCCGCATTCGCAGGGCGCCGCCCTGGTCGCCTGTCATCATCCGCAAGGCACTGCCGCACAGCCCGAGGCCCTCGATGTCTGAACCGATCCTTGCCCTGTCGGGACTGACCCGGCGCTTCTCGACCGGCGGCGGCTTTCTGCGCCCTGCCCGCAGCATGACAGCCGTGCGCGGTGTCGACCTGCAAGTGGCACGCGGTGATATCGTGGGTGTGGTGGGCGAAAGCGGCTGCGGCAAATCCACCCTTGCCCGTCTTGCCATGCGGCTGCTTGAGCCAAGCGATGGCACGATCCGTTTCGAGGGGCAGGATGTGACCCATCTTGGCGGGCGGGCCCTGAAATCCCTGCGCAAGAAGCTGCAAATGGTGTTTCAGGACCCCTATTCCTCGCTGGACCCGCGATACACCGTGCGCGACTGCATCGAGGAGCCGTTCCGCGCATTGGGAGAGCCGGTCCCCCCCGGCCGGGTCGAAGACCTGCTGGATCAGGTGGGCCTGCCGCGCAGCTTTGCCGAAAGCTATCCGCACCAGATGTCCGGCGGCCAGCGCCAGCGTGTCGGCATCGCCCGCGCACTGGCCTATGCACCCGATTTTGTGGTGCTGGATGAACCGACCGCCTCGCTGGATGTCTCGATCCAGGCGCAGATCATCGCGCTCTTGCAGGATCTGCACCGGCAGCGCGACCTGACCTATCTGTTCATCAGCCATGACCTTGGGCTGGTGCGCTACTTCTGCTCGCGCATCGTGGTGATGTATCTGGGGTCCGTGGTCGAGGTGATGGAAGATCCCCATGCCGCGCCGCGCCATCCCTATACACGGGCCCTGATGGAATCCTCCTTCGTGCCCGACCCCGAAGCTCGCGCCACCATCGTGCCACTGGAGGGCGAGATCCCCTCGCCCTTCGCGCTGCCGCAGGGTTGCCCCTTCGCGCCGCGCTGCCCCCGCGTGCAGGACCGCTGCCGCAGCGAACTGCCGCAACCCACGGCCACCACCATCGGCCGTGTGAGCTGTTTCAACCCAATCGAGGCCTGATGTCATGTCTTTCCATATCCTGACTGCCGAGCTGATCCAGGAATGCAGCACCTTCAATACGGGCCGCACCGGGCTTGACGAATACCGGGTGGAGATTCTGGCCACCGGAACCGAGGCCATCGCACAGCGGCGGGAAGGCCGGGCCGAACTGAAGGGGTTTCTTGATGTCGCCGAGGCCGAGGGCTGGCAGGTGACGCATGCGCTTTCGGCAACCGCGACCCCCGGCCCGATTGTCACCGCCGAGGCCTTCGAGCATCTGGCGGGCATCATCACCGATGCGGCCCGCGCGCAGAAGGGCCGCATCCACGGGGTTCTGCTGGGCCTGCACGGCGCCATGGGCGCCGAGGGGTTCGACGATCCCGAAGGCGAGCTGATCACCCGCTTGCGCGCGATCCTCGGCCCGGATCTGCCCATCGGCATCACGCTGGACCTGCATACCAATACCACGCCGGAAATGGCCGCCGGGGCCAATGTGGCCGTTTCCTACAAGACCTACCCCCATATCGACCATGTCGAGACCGGCGCGCAGGCAGCCCGCGTCCTGAAGCGGTTGATGGAGGGCAGTGCAAAGGGCTGCACCCTGCGGCTCAAGTTGCCAATGCTGGACGAGGCGAATGGCGGTCGGTCGGATGTGATGCCTACGATGGAATTTTACGACCGCGCCCGCCGCTACGAAACCCAGCCGGGTATTCTGGCGGTTTCGGTCAATGCGGGCTTTGCCGATGCCGATATTCTGGAGGCCGGACCCTCTGTGCTCGTCAGCTATGATGAGCTGACAGCCGGTGCTGCTGCGCGGGCAGAGGAGATCGCCCGCGATCTGGCACAGTCGATCTGGGAGGCGCGCGATTCCTGCGTGAACCGCTTCCTCAGCGTGCCGGAGACCGCTGACTATATACGCGCCTTCAAGCCCACCCGTCCCGGCCCGCTGGTGATTGCCGATTTCGCGGACAATCCCGGAGCTGGCGCCTACGGCGATGCCACCAACCTTCTGGCCGGAATGCTGGATCTGGGGCTGGAGAATGCGGCCTTCGGCCCGATGATCGACCCGGAAGCCGCCGCGACCCTGCACCAGTCTCAGGAGGGTGCCACCGTCACCCTCGCCGTCGGTGGCAAAAGCGACCCGCGTTTCGGTGGGGACCCGCTGATGCTGACCGGCGAGATCCGCCACCTCTCCGCCGAAGGGCTGCTGGTTGGCGACGGGCCGGTGATCGGTGGCATCACCTTCCGGTTCGGCAAGACCGCCGTGCTGCGGGTGAACGGGGTCGATATCCTGATCGTAACCGAGCGGGGCCAGGCCTATGACCTGCAACAGTTCAAGGCTTTCGGCATCATCCCCGAGCAATGCTCGGTGCTGGGTCTGAAGTCGCAGCAACACTTCCGCGCGGCCTTCGAGCCCATCGCCGCCGAGGTCATCGTCTGTGACTGCGGCGCCATCGCCTCACCGGATTACAAGATCCGCACCTATACGAAGGTCCGCAGACCGATCTGGCCCCTCGACGAGATTTCCGGCACGCCTGAGTTCCGCGTCAGCTGAGAGCCGGACGCCTGCCTTTGCCGATGGCTGCAATCCCGGTGCAGATCGGGCCAAAAGCGGCTGGAATTCGGGGGCTACTGCACCGCTACATCCGTGTAGAATCTGAGAGAAACAACGGTGACATTCCTCACAGGATTCCTACGTTGACCGCTGCACAGGCGGCTCATTTGTTGAACGCGACTGGGAACGGCAACACCGGCACCAACGGAATTTTGGAACAGCGACTGCTAGACTGTTACGGCCTTCTGCACCACACGATGGCAAACGGTTGGACGCCGAAGGGTTTGCGGGACTCGGTTTTTGCCGCAAATACGTTTCGTAAGAAATTTGGGGATGTCGAGTTTGAGCGCCCCGTTCGGCCCAACCCGGAAGTTGTCGCCTATGAGTCGCATGGCGGGCGTCTTACCCTTCCGTATGTTCTTGATCACTTGGACTCGTTTTGTTCTGTTCTAGCCGCGAGAGAGGACGAGTTGACCAGCATCGCGCCACTTGCAGATTGGCGCTTTGAGGTCGTGTTTGTCGCGCACGTTTTTGATGGAGCATTACCTGCTGCTCGCGGTGTCGCCGGTCTCAATGTCGCGTTGCGTTACATCACGTTTGCAGATGCCGCGCTTGAACTGATAGCCGCGAATGCGACGGCATCTGTCAATACTCACATAGTGGACGCACTGAACAACGGCTTCATTCACCCACAAGTGAGGCAGCGTGCGCGGGGGATGATCGCAATCTAGTTGACACTAAGAATCAGCTTGTGCCTTGCAGCTCAGAACCACTGACAAACGGTACATCAGGCGCACTGCGTCACCATTCCGCTACCATACAAAAACACACAGGCCACCATACAGCGGTCTATCAGTTTTCTTCTAAGATGATGATTTTGTTCGGGAAAATTTTGGTCGGAGCGAGAGGATTCGAACCTCCGACCCCCTGCTCCCGAAGCTATGGCCTGCCAACTTGGCGTAGCTTTACGCAGCTTGTTTCTCCTTTATTATCAAGCGATTTCAGTTGCTTGGCTCGGATGAACAGCCTTAGGCATTTTGGCGCAGCTTTATGGCTGCTGCTTAAAATCTGCTTTCGAGGAGCTGCCGACCATGCCTAACCCGACCGCCAAGCACCCGCCCGTGAAACTCACCAAGACCTATATCGACCGCATCAAGCCCGGTGCGACTGACGAGCATCATTGGTGCATCGACCCGAAGGGGTTCGGCCTCCGTGCCAACCCGAGCGGCAAACTCACCTTCATCGTGCAGGGGCGCATTGACCCGCGCAAACCCCCGGCCCGCATCACCATCGGGCCTTACGGCGTCTTCACCGTGGACCAAGCCCGCGACGTTGCCCGCGAACACCTGCGGTCCATGCGTATGGGGATCGACCCGCGCGACGTGAGGCGCGAGGACGAGGCCAAGGCCGTCACGTTGCGTCAGGTGGCCGACGCATTCTTTGCGCGGCCCGGTATGCTCAAGGAGAACACCCGCGAGGAGATGGACCGCCACCTCACGACCGCCTTCGCCAAGTGGCTGCCTCGCGCCATCGCCAGCATCACCCCGAACGACTGCCGCAAGCGGTATGAGGAAATCGCCACGAAGGGGCTGCGCAAGACGCCAGCACCTGCCCCCGGCAGCGCAGCTTCAGCGTTCAAGATCCTTCGCACCCTCATCAACTTTGCGATGGAGGAATATCAGACGCAGGACGGCGCACCTCTCATTGCCCGGAACCCTGTGGCCATCATCAAGAAGGAACTGGCCGCGCATGAAAGCAAGGTTCGGACCCGGCACATCGACCGCCGCGATGTGGGTAAGTTTTGGCATCACTTGACCACAGCACGACTGAATCCCGCGTTCAGCGCCGACACCCGCTGCGGCATCGACCTTGTGATGTTTCTTCTCCTGACGGGCACCCGCCGCAATGAAGGGGCCATGCTGACATGGGACCGCGTCAACCTTGACGACGCCGACCCCGCCAACAACTGGTTCCACCTGCCCGACCCGAAGAACAAGAACCCCGTCTGGCTGCCTCTCTCGTCGCAAGCGGTTGCCGTCCTCAAGACCCGCCAAGTGGCCGCCGAAAAGGCCGGGACCACGAGCAAGTTCGTGTTCCCGTCACGCAGCGCCGCAGGCCACATCAAGGACACCCGCGCCCCGCTGGAACGGTTCAGCACGGTCATTGGCATGGATCGACTGTCGGCACACGATTTGCGGCGCAGCTTCGTGACCCTCGGTGTGAAGGCCTGCCGCCTTGACATTGCGAAGCTGGAATTGTTGACAAATCATGTGCCAATGGGCGTCACGGCCCGCCATTATCTTGAGACAAGCGACCTTCGGGATTATCACCCCGAGGTGCAGGCCATCGGTGACTACATCGAGCAACAGGCGCTGATTTTCGCTGGCGGGAACGTGGTGCAGCTACCGCAGCGAGCGTGATGCACCCCTGCCGGGCCGTTTTCGGGGGTAGCAGCCGGGGGCCGGGGCTTGCCGCCCCTACCCCGGCGGCGGTGCTGATCGCGGCTGTGCGCGGCGGCTAGGGGCGCTGCCGCCAGTTACCTTGGGAGCAACGGATCGTTTCCTATCCGAGTGCATATTTCGCTGGCTAGACCTCTCGCCGCTGTGCAAAGCTGCATGTGCCTTCGTCTTGGAGGCCGTGCCGCACTGGGGCGCGCCCACGAGGAACATTCCAGAGCCAAAGCCGGTGTGCGCAATAGGGGTGAAAGTCCCTGAAAGGCCCGGACACTCTGCCGAAGGAATCCCTTCGGTGCTGGTGACCACAGCCCAACCGTCCGTCAACCGCGACATGCGGCATCGGAAAGCTGTGGGTGACTTATATGTCCGACACGACCGTTCAGACCCGCGCCATCGGGAGCATCAAGGCCTCTCTGCAAGGCTCCACCTATCCAATCGCCAAGCCGATTGACCCCGACGACTTCATCAATACCAAGGAAGCCGCTCGGCTTCTTCGGAAGAAGCCGAACACCCTCGAAATCTACCGCCACCAAGGGAAGGGACCGCCCTTCGTGAAGTTGGGCGACTCCCCGCAATCGCCCGTTCTTTACCTGCGCTCCGACGTGTTGGCTTGGCTCGCGCAACAGACCTACAGGAGCACCAGCGCCCACACCGCCGCCGTCAATGCCAAGCGCCCCTCCGGCTACACTGTCGGCCCGAGCGCTATCCCCCGCCCGTGGGAAGGCAACAGCGCTGCCAGCAGTCAGCCGCAGGGTGCATCGGAATGAAAGTGCTGGACCATTGCAGCGGCGCGTTGCGTCGGCAAGCCCGGGGCAAGCCGGGTCAAGAAAAAGGCCGGGTGTTGAGCGCACCCGGCCAGTTGGCATTCAGATAAGAGCAGTGACATGCAAAACGTAACAGACAGCGGATTCGGTCCGCAACCGGGCCAACTTGAGCCGGGTGACACCGATTGGCTCAACCATGTCCCCGAGAGCGACTCCTGGGATAACGTCCACATCCACAGCCTGCTGGCCATCGCCAAGCAGGTGGAAGGGGTTCTGAAGACGGTAAAGGCCACCGCGCCCCGCAAGTCGTTTGAGCAGTATGCCGCCGAGTTCAAGGCAGGCCGTGAAGCCCTTGGCGGTTTCTACCCTTACCCCGACGAGGAAGAACGCATCCGTAAGTTGATGCGTGAGGACGAAGCGAGGTTGACCACACCTCCGCCCGCCTTCGCGCCCCGGCCCCTCGACTGGCCGCCCGGCCCGGCTGGTGACATTGCGAGGTTCATCTTCGCGGCAGCACCTCGCCCTGTGAAGGAGGTTGCCATCATCGCGGCGCTTGGCTTGCTGGCTGGCCTGTGTGGCAAGGCGTGGCAGGTGCCCAAGTCGGGGTTGAACCTCTACATCGTCTTGATTGCGCGGTCTGCGGTCGGCAAGGAAGCGATGCACTCCGGTATCAGTGAGATTATCGCCGCCAGCATGAGGAAAACCCCCCTCGCCGGATCGGTCGCTGATTTCACCGACTACGTTTCGGGGGCCGCGCTGATCAAGGCCTGTGTCGGCAATCCCTGCTTCATCAACGTGGCGGGCGAGATCGGGCGCAAATTCAAGCGGCTTGCCCAAGACTCCAAGGACAGCGCCCTTCAGTCGTGGCGCACGACCATCACGAACCTCTACCACAAGTCCAGCGCCACCTCGACGGCAGGTGGCCTTGGCTACAGCAACACCGAGAACAACGTCGCTTCGATTGTGGGCGTTGCATACAGTTTGATCGGCGAGACGACGCCGGGGACGTTCCTTGAGTCGCTGACCTCCGAAATGATGGAGGACGGGTTCATGTCGCGGTTCACCCTCATTGAGTATGACGGACCTCGCCCCGAGAAGAACCTTGCCGTTGCCAACGACCCGCCCGATCAAGTCGTCCAGCTTGTCATCACGTTGCTAGATCAAGCGAACGCGATGTTTCAGAAGGGTGCAACGCGACGGGTCGCGCGGTCCACGTTCGCGGCAGTCACCTTCGAGACGTTCGAGTTGGAATGCGACCGCAACATCAACGCCAGCAAGGACGAAGCCCGCAGGCAAATGTGGAACCGGGCCGCTCTCAAGGCCCTGCGCATCGCTGCCCTGCTGGCCGTGGCAGAGAACCCCTTCGCACCTGTTATTCGGCAGGCCCATGCGGACTGGGCAATCAACCTCGTGATGCGTGACATTGCGACCTTCACGCGACGGCTGAACGGCGGCGACGTTGGCAGCGACGACGACGCCCGCGTGATCAAGCTGACCACGCTGATCCGCGAATATCTCGCAAGCCCGGTGCCCGCCTCATACAACGTGCCGGATGCCATGCGGCAAGGCATGATTGTGCCGCGCAACTACCTCACGATCCGGGCAGGGCGTCAGGCGGCGTTCAGCGGCCACAGGCTTGGGAAGGTGCGGGCGCTGGACGAGGCTATTGGCGCGATGGTGGCAGATGGCTATCTGATGGAAGTGCAGAAGGACAAGACCGTTGAAGCGTATAGCTACCACGGAAAGGCGTATCGCGTGATCCGACTGCCCGACTTTGGCGACCAGTCTTGAACGATGACCACAGCGTGCCGCGAATTGCAGTGGCACGCGGGTTTTCGCAAAACTAGGTCAGTTTTAGCGATTCGCCCGAATTTCCCCTTATTTTACAGGGTATTGCTATACTACTAAAACACTAAAACCATAAAACACCACTACGGCGATCTCTATTAAGGTGGCTTAGCGCGAATACCCCTTATACCGCTCGCGCGGAGCTAGGTTTTAGGTTTTACGTTTTACAGCACGCGGCCCTCCAAAAGGTCGAACGCCTTACCCCTCAGCAGGCGGTCGCCACGGCGCAAGCGGCTGGAATGCGTCGGCTTCGACCTGTGGTCATTCAGAACGAATAGCCGGGGGCAAGCCTCAACTGGCTGGCGCGAAGAAAGTCACTCGTTTGAAGGCTGAAAACTCTCGACCTGTCGGCGTTGTGCCACTCGACCAGAAATCTGGTTCTCGATCCTCGCCTTATCTTTCGCATTCGTTGTGAGAGTGTGGAGCTTTCTTAGCTCTGCTAATTTTTTGAGCTGGCGATTAGGCAAGTGGGTTCCAGTTGGTTTAACTATGACGCCAGTTATATCGGCAGGCGCGGAAATCAGACTTACTTCTTTAGATGCCTTTAGCCTCATGCCGCTCCCATGAACGATCTTCTTTATCTCCCAGATCATCTCTTTTCTAACCACGTCACCGGAAATTGTGATGTCATCAGCATACAGGCTCAACTTGCATCCACTCGCTTTGACACAGCTTTCAATCGCCAGCCACATCGGTCGGTTGCAATAGTATGCAAGGATTGGGCTACATGGGGACCCTTGCGGGAGGCACTCTCTTAAAGTGACCAATTTCACGAGGACTGCGGTAACGTCCTCAGAACAGAGCAGGTCACGATGAAAGAAGCGCGCGACATTATTCGCAGTGCAACTAGGAAAGTAGTCCGCAACGTCGAGAAGCCAGAAGGCTTTACTTCCAACGTGACGGGCGGCGTTCTCGACATAGGACCGCCCCTTCACAGGACTGAAAAGGAAGTCGGGAGGCTCGATGCGGGCAAGCAAAGCAGCTATGCGAGACTGCACGGCTTTAAGTCTGGGATCAGGAATGTCAATCGGCCGATAGACATCTGCGTCAGTCGTAGATGGTGCTTCCCTGAGCCACTGATCTAGCTTCTTGTGCTTCCACCTGCGCACATACATAGGCTTCCCAGAAGCGAGTTCTGCAAGCGTGTCAGACGATGTTCTGAGAAGTGAGGCCAGTTTGCGTCGGCTCGACAGTTTATAGAACGGACTGTCCTTAATTTGGTAGGCCTGTCTAGGCGGCGTCTTCTGCATCGGCCTTACTTTCTACGAACCGCAAAATGTCGATTACTTTACCTGCGATTTTGGATCGCACCTTCTCCCCAGCTTTCGCGTTTGGAAGCTCCTCAGCGAAAAACATGATTGCGGAAATCGGCAGCTTAAAAGTAGTCGAATACTTCTCAATCAAGTCCAACGAAGGTGTCTTTGATCCTTTTTCAATCTCAGAGATGTGGGACTTGGATATGCCAAGACGATCAGCAAGCTCCACTTGCTTCAAATCATGAAACACCCTGATGAGTCTCAGTGCTTCGTTGATCATTGCTGAGTCCTATTCCATGCTTAGACTTAGACAGTAGGCGGGCGGCGATTAACCAGGAGGTCCGAAGACCTCCATCAGCCACCGGATCACCCGATAACTGACGTAAGCCATCTGAACGATGGCCTTCCAAGTGCGTGGATTACGGAGTTTCCCCCAAAAACCACGTCGCCGCCGCCGTCGGTGTGTTTCATCAGAGTGGGCCATTTGCCCCTCCTTTCTGTTGGCCTCAGCGCACCACCCACAGCGGATGGAACTAACTGAGGGTCTTCGCCCAACAGAAAACGGATCCCGACGACTTAACCCTTTGCCTAGACGCGATAGCAGTCTTTGCTATCGCGTCTGCTTCGGCCCGCCGCCCGCCCGTCGCCGCCCCTCTCGGGGGGCCCTCCGGGCCTCCTGCGGTAGAAGTGGTAGAGGGGTCTCCCCCTCCGCGCTTGAGCGAACCCAAGCTGGGTTTGAAGAACTTCTTCCGTTTACACAATCCCCAGATAGATCGGGCGCAACCGAATTTCAAGAATAAAGTTCGCTGTGGGCGTATTTTCTTCTCGAGAATGTTGGCTGCGTGGTCAGGGCTGATCCGACCCCCTGCTTTGCCATAGGAAAGCCGACCGAGCGGGGTTTCTTGCATCATATTGATGTATATACGTTTTTCGTCGCGCCACAGTGCGAGATCAGCTACCCTAACAGCACATAGCAAGCCTTATCAGGGTGGATCAGGGGAAAATGGCAGTCGATCTCGGAATGGGTGTGGACACGCGGATCACCGCTTCGCTCCACCCGCAAAGCGTTGCGTCGCTGGACGAATATGACAGCGATACGGAAGGGGAGCTGCAACAGGCCGTGCAGGCGTTCACCTCGGTCTATGAGGGCATCGGCAAGGTGCTGGACGTGCGCGACGTTGCTGCCAGCAACACCGCATGGAACGAAGACATGCGAACGATCAAGGTGCAGGAAATGGCGGATCGCGCGTTCGCCAAGTTCGCGCCGCAACTGGACAAGGTGTTCCACAACATGCGGGCCGGGGCTGAGTTGATTGAAAAGCAGCTCTCCGCCCCCGTGGAAGCGCGCGCCGCGCACACCATCAGCACGCAAATCCGCGACCATGTGAAGGGCATGGGGCAGCGGCAGGGCGTCAGCGAGTTGGACAAGCGGCCCCGGCAGAGCGCGGTCGGCTTCGTGCAAGCTGCAATCCAGAAGGGCGACGAGGTGACAGTCGGCGCGGTTCTCGGGGCGCCCGGATATCTGAGTGGCTTGTCGGATGAAATGCACGCGATGCTGCTTCGCCAGTGGCACGAGAAGGCCAACCCCAAGGCGGCAAAGCGCCTGCGGGCCATGCGTGCCGTGATGGACCTGATCCAAGACCGGGCACCGCTTATTCACAAGGAACTGGAGCGGGTCGTCGGCAAGTCGCCCGCCTATGCCAAGATGCTCCACGACAAGCACGACGCCGCTGAGAAGGCCCTCGGGGGTATCTGATCCGAGTCTGATTTTTCAACGGGAAGCGACATGACGGAAGTATCTGAAACCACAGTCGCCACGCCAAAGTGGGTGCCGGGGATGAAGTCCCCGAACCCCGCTGGTCGCCCGAAGGGCACGCTCTCCAAGCGCGACCGCGTGGCACAGGCGCTGAACGACGACGCCCCCGAGGTGGTGCGCAAGGTCATCGACGCCGCGCTGGCCGGTGACATGACCGCCGCAGGGCTGGTGCTGTCGCGCATCGTGCCGCCCATCAAGGCACAGGCGGAACGGGTCCAGTTCGAGTTGAGCGAGGGCGCGCCGCTGTCCGACCAAGCCGCCCAAATCCTGCAAGCGGTCAGCGAGGGCAAGCTGGACGCGGACACCGCCCGCATCCTTATCACCTGCATTCAGTCGGTCGCAGGCATTCGAGCGGTCGAAGACCTTGAAGCCCGCATCATCACCTTGGAGGCGAAGCAGGTATGACGAATATCTGGACCCCCGGCGGCGGACGTGTGGTGGCGCTGGCACCTGGCCCCGGCGATCTGTTCGTTGTGACCACAGTGTCAGGCCGCAAGGTGTTGCTGCACCCCGTGGAACAGTTCGGGCACGCCCTCAAGCTGGCCGAAGCCGCTGCGATCCGCATGGCCCCTGTGCCCGTCACGATCAAGGTGCTGTCCCTGACACTGACCGAGGGGCAGGCGTTCGGCCTGATCCCGTCTGACCTGCTCAAGGACGAGACACCCGAGCAGGAGGCCGAGACACGGCAGCTTGTGGTCAAGACCCTCTGGCAACTGGTGCAGAACGGAAGCGAACAGAAGGTGCGCAGCGATGCGTGGCGCATGTTGAAGGAAATGGGAGAGGTGAAATGACCGCTGACGATGACGGCCTGCGCGGGCAGGCAAAGCGCAATCGCGAGGCAGAGGAACACCGCGCCGCGCTGGACGCCATCCAGAAGCGCCGCGAGGAAGCCGCCGAACTGGGCACTCTGCGCGGCGATATGGAGTTTGCCCGGTGCCTCGGTGCAGCCCCCTCGCTGGTGGCCGCGTTCGAGAAGCTGAAAGGCGAAGGCCGTGGCTAAGAGTGACCACAGCAAGCCGCAGCCCAGCGCCCGCGCTGTCGCCCGCGCCGTGGACCGCGTGTTCGCGGCACAGGAGCAGCGCGACGAACAGACGAAAGCGCTGATGCGGATGCAGCGCACCATCAAGGGCCTGCGCCCCCGCTGGCTCAAGGCCGAGGGGCGCGCCTGATGGCCGGGGTGCGCGGCATGTTGCAGAGGGTGGCGAAGCTGGAAGCCCAGCTTGCGCCGCGCCTGTCACCGATTGCCGCGCTCTACGGCAGCACGGAGGCCTTCGCCGCTGACTGTATGGCCGAGGTGGACGCGGGCAAGCTGTGCGGCACCGACATGCCTATCATTCTGGACTGCCTGCGGCGGTGGGACCGCGAGGGGTCATGGGACGTGCGCCGCACGACCGGGAATGGGGTCTGGGGTCGATGACCACACTGGCCGACACGCCCGCTTGGCTCGCTGCATGGCAAGCCGACAACCGCGAACGGGTTGAAGCTGGCGCAAAGCGTGCGGCAGAGCAGGCCGCGCAGCGCGAGGCACGCGCGGCGCAGCGTGCGGCCCGTGCTACCAGCACCCCCAAGCGCGAGGCCAGCCCCAAGCCGCGCACAGCGCCAGCACAGCGGGCGCAGGCCCCGAAGGTCGAGAAGGTCAAGCCAGCCGGTGCCAAAGCTAGGCTTCACGAACCGCAAGGCCTCGGGCACGACCTTGAAGAACCCGAGGCTTGGCCGTGGGACGGGGGCAGGCGGCGCGAGCAGGTGCTTGACCACAATTTCCGGCCGCCCCGTGTGGTCAGGCAAGTCGGGTGGCGGTGCTGCATGAAGTGCGGCAAGGCCTACTTCTCTCAGGACGTGATCCGCCAGCGCATGTGCGATGGATGCCGTCCAGAACAACCGCCGTGGTGAAGGAGACTCTGGGCTTCCACGGCGCGGGGGATGCCACCCCCGACGAGGCATAGCGTCAAGTTCCTCGGTAAATCCAACGGACGCAGCAGCGGGGGCTTGCCTCCTTTCAGGTCTCGACGCTGTAGCACCTCGGGGGATGGCTCCCGAGGTGCTTTCATGAGAAAAACTGATCTTGTCTTGCCGTAACGTCATTCCCATGTTGGCGAAGCTCGAAGTTGCTAGCCACGTAGGAGATCGAAATGGGACGCGCAAAAGCAGCGATGATGGAACACGAGGAAAACCTAACCCTCGCAGCGCGGTATCTCGTGCAAAAGGGTGTGCTTGAGGAATGCGAGATTCATGGGGAGATCTATGGAGATGGTTGGGATCTCGAGAACGACTTCTGGAAGTTCGCGATGGCAGATCGAAACCGAGGTGACAATGGACCCATTCCGTGGGCAGCGGCATTGCCGGCAAGAACGTTCACCGATCTCCTGAAGGAGGCCAACGAAACCTACATCGGCGACGGCTGCGGATACTGCGCCAAGAACGCTGCCGACTGATGGCGCAGTCGAGCGAGTCGCCCGAGGGGACGGCGCTGCTTATCGCCTGCTTACGGGATAGGTCCAAGCGCTGCCCCACGCCTCGAGGGGTGCCGCTAAGTGCTTGAAAATGTGCGGGAATTTGGTCGGAGCGAGAGGATTCGAACCTCCGACCCCCTGCTCCCGAAGCAGGTGCGCTACCAGGCTGCGCTACGCTCCGACCGTGGGGTGGGGGTTAAACCGGATTGCGGGGGTTTGCAAGGGGGCGAATGCGATTCTTCTGCGATCATCCCTCGTTCCTCTCTGCGATTTCGCGGCGGCGCAGCAAAAGAGAGATGCGGGGCGTCGTGCCCGTCTCGGGACGGGAGCGGGATTCCAGCACCGGACGGTTCTCCGACACTTTCGCGCGCCCCTCGCGCAGGACGATGTAGATGCCCGAAGCGATGATCACCGCAGCGCCCAGCAGGGTATAGCCGTCCGGCGTTTCATCAAAGATCAGATAGCCGTAGATCGCGGCCCAGATCATCTGCGAATACTGCATCGGCGCCACGATCACCGCCTCGGCCCGGCGATAGGCCATGATGATCAGCAGCATGGCGACGAAGCTGAACAGCGCGATGATGCCCAGCATACCCAGATGCACCACCGGCATCGGCTTGTAGACGAAGGGAAGCGCCAGCCCCAGCACCACGAAATTCGCCATCATCGGATAGAGCAGCAGCACGACCGAGCGTTCCTCTGCTCCGATCTTGCGCACGATGACCGAGGCAAGCGAGGAGAATACAGCCGCCGCCAGCGCGGCCGCGTGGCCAAGGCTGAGCGGCTCTGCACCGGGGCGCAGCACGATCATCACGCCCGCCAGACCCACCAGCACCGCAAGGCCCCGCCGCAGGCCGACCTTTTCGCCCAGCAGGGGAATGGCCAGCAGGGTGATCAGCAGGGGCGCCGCGAACAGGATGGCATAGGTCTGCGCCAGGGGCAGCACCGAGAAGGCATAGAAAGCCGAGACGCCGGTGATGACCGTAGACACCATGCGCAGCGCCGTCCACCATGGATGGCGCGGGCGCAGGTGGCCATCGGTCCGGTCGCTCATCAGCATGGTGGTGGCGAGAGGGAAGCTCAGCAGGCCCGCGAAGAAGATGATCTGGATGGCGTGGTAATCCGCGCCCAAAAACTTCACCACCACATCATGCGTGGCATAGATGGCAAAGGCGAGAAGCGCGAGAAGCGCGCCCTGGGCATTGGGGCTCATGCGTCTGGACCTGCGGAAAGCGGCGCGAGCGCCGGGATGTTTGCGCTAGCGCCCGTTCTACAGAAGCCGCCCCGCCCGCTCAAGGCTTGTGGAGCGGATCGGCGGGAAAGCCCAAACGAAACCGGCCGCCCGAAGGCGGCCGGTCAATGCGCTGTCTGAAGGCTCAGAGGCTGGCGTCCAGTGCGGCCACGATGGCATCGCCCATCGCCGAGGTCGAGACCGGGGTACCGCCTTCAGGGCCCATCAGATCGGCCGTGCGCACGCCGTCGGCCAGAACCTTCTCCACCGCCTGCTCCAGCCGTGTCGCCTCGTCGCCGAGGTCGAAGCTGTAACGCAGTGCCATGGCGAAGCTCAGGACGCAGGCGATCGGGTTGGCCTTGCCCTGACCGGCGATGTCGGGAGCGGAGCCATGGACGGGCTCATACAGCGCCTTCGGACGACCATTGGCCATCGGTGCGCCCAGGGAGGCCGAGGGCAGCATGCCCAGCGAGCCGGTCAGCATGGCGGCGGCATCCGACAGAAGGTCACCGAACAGGTTGTCGGTCACGATCACGTCGAACTGTTTGGGCCAGCGGCAGAGCTGCATCGCACCGGCGTCGGCATACATATGCGACAGTTCGACATCCGGATATTCCTTGTCGTGGATCTCCTGCACGACCTGACGCCACAGGATGCCCGATTCCATCACATTGGCCTTCTCCATCGAGCAGACCTTGTTGTTGCGGCGACGGGCCATTTCAAAGGCCGAACGCGCGACGCGGGCGATTTCCGACTCGGTGTAGCGCTGGGTATTGATGCCCACACGCTCGTTGCCTTCGGTGAAGATGCCGCGCGGCTCGCCGAAGTAAACACCCGAGGTCAGTTCGCGGACGATGACGATATCCAGACCGGCGACGACCTCTTTCTTCAGCGACGAGAAATCGGCCAGCGCGTCAAAGCACTGGGCCGGGCGCAGGTTGGAATAAAGGTCCATTTCCTTGCGCAGGCGCAGCAGGCCGCGCTCGGGCTTCACGCTGAAATCGAGATTGTCGTATTTCGGGCCACCCACGGCGCCCAGCAGCACGCAATCCACCTCTTGCGCCTTGGCCATAGTGTCATCGTGCAGCGGCGTGCCGTGCTTGTCATAGGCGCAGCCGCCGACAAGGTCTTCGCTCACGTCGAAGGTGATGCCGCGCTTGGCGTCATACCAGCCGATGATCTTTTTCACCTCGGCCATGACTTCGGGGCCGATGCCGTCACCGGCAAGGATGAGGATGGAGGGGTTTGCCACGTCAAGGGCTCCTTGATCTGCACGCAGGGTTGGCTCCGCAAGAAAGCCTGGCGGTGGCGTAGCCTTTGGGGGCAGTCGGGTCAAGCAGGCTTGGGGATTTCAGGCTAGGGCAGATCAAGCGTGACCCAGACCGGGAAGTGCCGCGAACTGGCTGCAAGCGCCTCGGCCAGCGGGCCGGATGGCGGGCGCATCACCCCGGCGCCGGTGACGCGCAGATCGGCGGAGGGCAGGATGTAATCCACCCGCAATCCACCCAGCCCCCTGGCATAGAACGCCGTATCCAGCGACGGGTCGCCCTTGTGGCCAGGGTCCGCCGGGGCATTGGCCGCACGGGGGGTGGGGTCTTGCAGCCGGGGATCAGCCAGCAGGGCGCGCAGCGCCTGAGGGCGGCCATCGCCATCCTGAATGTCCAGATTGGCGTCCCCCAGCAACACGAAGGGTGCCTGTGGCGGATCGAAAGGCAAGGCGCCATCCATGAGCCGCAGCCAGAAAGCCGCCTCGTCATGGTTGCGGCGGCCATTGCGGTCTTCCGGCCCGTCAAAGACCGGCGGTGTCGCGGCCCAGGCCAGAAGCTCCAGCCTGCCGCCTTCGGGCAGTTCCAGCCCCAGGCGCCAATGATTGACCGAAGAAAGGCGCTGCACCGCCCTCTCCTGCCCGGTCAGATCGGGCGGCAAAAGCGCGCCCGGCAGATCGGACCAAAGGAAGCCGGTATAATCCTCCGCAAGCTCGCTGTAGACCGGCAGGCGCGACAACAACGCCATTCCGCCCTGCCCCCGGAAAGCGCCATAGCCCATCGCATCGCGCGGGCCATTCAACCGGCCGTCCCGGTCAATATCCAGACCCGTGGGCAGACCGGCATTGGGCGCGAGAGCAAATTGCCAGCTGTAGGACAGGCCCGCTTCGGCCAGCCGCCCCCGCAACGCCGTCAGCGCCGCCTGTTCGGCATCGAAGTCGATCCCCGTCAGCAACAGCACATCAGCATCCAGCGCGGCGATTACCCTTACCGCCCCGGCGATGGTCGGGCTTTTGCCTCGTTCGATTTCTTCCAGAAGCAGCCCCGGTCCCTTACGGCCCAGCTCCGCGTTCCATGTAGCAATCCGCAGCGTTTCCGCCCCGGCAGGCAGAGCGGCGCACAGAAGCGCGGCGATCAGGCCGGCATATAGCCCTCGGCGCCCATCACGCTGGAAATGCGCCGCTTCTCGCGGATCATCTCGGCGATCTTGCCCATCGCGATACCGCGCATGAACAGGCTGAACGGCAGGAAGGCCCATGCGGTCATCGTCCAGATCAGGGTTTGCGGATTGGTCAGCGTCAGCGGCTCGAACCCGGCTGATCCGATGCGGACCACAGCGGGGATGAGGAAGGGCAACAGAAACCCGAAGGCAATGTTGATCCGCGCATCGCGCTCCAGCCGCACCACGACATCGCCGCCGGTGGTCGGATCGAATGTCGGCAGATTGACCCAGACGTTGAACCCGTTGCCCCGGTCCGGCCAGCCTTTCAGCTTCAGCATGATGACAAAGAAAGCCAGACCCAGAAGCGAGATCAGATAGGCCATCGCCGCAGCGGTGCGCACGGAAATCACCTGAAGGTCAGAGGCACCCTCGGTCATCATCAGGGTCGCCAGACGAACCGGCGAATAGGGGAAATCCATCGCCTCGCCGATCAGCAGGCCAATGGCGCTGATCAGGGTGCTGAGCGTCGAAGGCTCCACCATGCTTTTCTGGATCACGGTCAGGATGAAGACGGTAAAGAACAGGATGAGGAAGCGGATGCGGTTGAAGGGCGGGGCGTCGCGAAACTCGACCAGACCGGGATAGGTGGTCTTGTATTCCGCAAAGGTCAGTGCGGCCGCGAACAGGGCCACCAGCGCCACCATCTGCTTTTCGTCGGCGCCGGTTCCGGGCATCAGAACCGAAGGGGTAGCAATCAGCACCACCACAAAAAATGCCCGCAACGCGGCTCCTATCAGCCGTGTGATCACTGCCTTGCCTTCCTCAACCCGGCGCCGTCCGATACGTTGCCGGATGGCTTTTCTCAGTTTTCCCCGTGCTTTGCGACGGGCCGCCTCAATCTTGCCCAAGTTTTGCCTTCTTTCTTTCAAAGTCGCAACGGTTCAGACCATTGGACCCGATCAATGAGGCAATTACAGGGAAAAACTGTCGCCGCTTTGCATCAAAGCGGGGCAAGAAAAAGGCCGCCTTGGGGCTTCAGCCCAAGGCGGCACAAGATGTAGTAGCGCTTCAGGTCAGACCCAGGGGCGCAGCAGGTTGGCCTTGGCCTCGAATGTGTCGATGCTGGCCACTTTTTCCAGCGTCAGGCCGATGTCATCCAGACCGTTCAGCAGGCAATGCTTGCGGAAGGGATCGACCTCGAAACCGAAGCTCTGGCCATCCGAGGTGGTCACGGTCTGCGCTTCCAGATCGACGGTCATCCGGGCGTTCTCGCCCTTCTTCGCGTCTTCCATCAGCACTTCGACAACCTCTTGCGGCATCACGATCGGCAGGATGCCGTTCTTGAAGCAGTTGTTGAAGAAGATGTCGGCAAAGCTGGTGGAGATCACGCAGCGGATGCCGAAATCCAGAAGCGCCCAGGGCGCGTGCTCGCGCGAGGAACCGCAGCCGAAGTTGTCACCGGCGACAATGATCTCGGCCTTGCGATAAGCAGGTTGGTTCAACACGAAATCGGCAATCTCGGCGCCGTCCTGCGTGTAACGCATCTCGTCAAACAGGTTCTTGCCAAGACCCGAACGCTGGATCGTTTTCAGGAACTGTTTCGGGATGATCATATCGGTGTCGATATTGACCAGCGGCATCGGCGCGGCAACGCCGGTGAGGGTGGTGAACTTGTCCATTCCAGATACTCCTCAGACCGTCTCGGCCATCATCTCGCGCACATCCGTCAGGTGGCCGGTCACCGCCGCCGCCGCCGCCATGGCGGGGGACAGCAGGTGGGTGCGGCCACCGCGGCCCTGACGGCCCTCGAAATTGCGGTTCGAGGTCGCGGCGCAGCGCTCGCCGGGCGACAGCTGGTCGGGGTTCATGGCGAGGCACATGGAACACCCGGCCAGACGCCACTCAAAGCCCGCGTCGATGAAGATCTGCGCCAGACCTTCTTCCTCGGCCTGAGCCCGCACGAGGCCCGAGCCCGGCACGACCATCGCGCGCATCCCCGGCTTGATCTTCTTGCCCTTCAGGATGGCGGCGGCGGCGCGCAGATCCTCGATCCGGCCATTGGTGCACGACCCGATGAACACAGTGTCGATCTTGATGTCCGACAGTTTCATACCGGGGGTCAGACCCATATATTCCAGAGACCGGCGCGCGGCCTCGACCTTGCCGCCGGTGAAGTCTTCGGGCGCGGGCACTGTGCCGGTGATCGGCAGCACGTCTTCGGGGCTGGTGCCCCAGGTCACCACCGGGGCGATGTCCTCGCCCTTCAGCACCACCACCTTGTCGAAATGCGCGCCTTCATCGGTGAACAGCGATTTCCAGTAGGTCATCGCGGCTTCCCAGGCGGCGCCTTTCGGCGCGTGGGGGCGGCCCTTGATATATTCGAAGGTCTTTTCGTCCGGCGCGATCAGGCCAGCGCGCGCGCCACCCTCGATCGCCATGTTGCAGACGGTCATGCGGCCTTCCATCGACAGGTCGCGGATCGCCTCGCCGCAATATTCGATGACATAGCCGGTGCCGCCCGCCGTGCCGGTCGCGCCGATGACCGACAGCGTGATGTCCTTGGCGGTGACGCCCGGACGCAGCTTGCCGGTGATCTCCACCTTCATGTTCTTCGACTTCTTCTGGATCAGCGTTTGCGTCGCCAGAACATGCTCCACCTCCGAGGTGCCGATGCCATGCGCCAGCGAGCCGAAGGCGCCGTGGGTGGCGGTATGGCTGTCACCACAGACCACGGTCATGCCCGGCAGCGTCCAGCCCTGTTCCGGGCCGACGATGTGCACGATGCCCTGACGGATGTCGGACACGGGATAGTAGTTGATGCCGAAATCCCTGGCATTCTTGTCCAGCGCCTCGACCTGGATCCGCGATTCCTCGTTGTCGATATGGGTGTCGCGACCTGCGGTGGTGGGGACGTTGTGGTCCGGCACGGCAATGGTCTTTTCCGGCGCGCGGACCTTGCGGCCGGTCATGCGCAGACCTTCAAATGCCTGCGGGCTGGTGACTTCATGCACCAGATGGCGGTCGATATACAGCAGGCAGGTGCCGTCTTCGGCCTGATGGACGACGTGATCGTCCCAGATCTTGTCGTAGAGTGTACGCGGAGCGGTCATGGCTCTCACCTTCATCAATGGGATAGCTGTGGGATGGGGGAAGGGTGCCTTCGCAGACGAAGGCCGGGCGCGGCATCAAAGCCGGGCAAGCACCGTGCGGGTCATGCCGAAAAAGCGGGCCGGAAGCCGCGCGTGATCGGTGATGTTGAAGTAGATGAACCCGTTCATGGGCCGTTTCATACGCCCGAATCCCCTTGCAAGGCAAGTCAGCTCTCGCGCGGGATGGCCTCCAGCAGGTCACCCGGCTGACAGTCCAGCACCGCGCAGATCGCCGCCAGCGTCTCGAACCGGATACCTTTTACCTTGCCGGATTTCAGCAGGCTGAGATTGGCCTCGGTAATCCCGATCCTTTCCGCCAGCTCGCGCGAGCGCATCTTGCGGCGTGCGAGCATGACGTCCAGTCGAACCACGATCTCCACCTCAGACAAAGCCCCGGTTCTCCTCCGCCACCCGTGCCGCCTCGGTCATGGCCCAGCCGATGGTCACAAGCAAGCCGCCCGCCAGCGCCAGCCAGAGCATTTCCGAGGTCAGGGCAATCGAAACAATCCGGGCACCCGGCGGATTGTCCGCCGTCAGCAGCAGAAGCTGCAAGCCGGGCAGAACCGTCTGGGCCACGGCCAGCAAGGCCAGCGCCACGCCAATCGCCCGGATACGCCGCGCCGCCATCGGCGTCAGCACCTCGGAGGCAGCATAAAGTGCGAACAGCCCCCGCATATGCCAAAGCGCGGCCAGCATAGGCCCCAGCGCCAGCAGACCCAGGGCCAGCGTGCCCGAGGATTTCCCCGCCGTCAGCCTGGTTTCCGGCGGCAGCCCCGGAAACGCCGTCAGAAGCCAGCCGGGCTCCCGCACCCCATGCCATCCCCACAGCAGGACCAGCAGCGGCAGGCCGGGCAGCAGCAGGGTCACAACCCACCACAACACAAATGACAGTCGCAATATTCTTGGCGGCATGATTTTTCCTCTTGCAAAGTAATTTTTCTGTAAAACAATAATTAATAACTGTCAAAGGAGAATCGCATGCGCATCGCCGCCCTGTTGCCGCTGCTACTTGCCGCCTGTTCCAGCCTTGTGCCTTCGACCCTCATGCGCCTGCAGGCGCTTGACCCGCTGACGGCTGATCCGTCGGGGATTGAGCTCGCCCTGGTCCTGCCCGATGGGCTGCGACCACAACCGCAGGGCGCCAGACTGGAGTTCAAGGCGGATCGGGCCGGGCATTCCGTTGCCGAAACCTTCGTGCTGGAGCCCCGGCCCGCCCCATCCCTGCCGGAAGCGAAAGGGGTGGTTATGGCCTTCGGCCTGTCCCGCGCCGATGCCGCGCGGATGCGGGCCGCGCAATCTGCCGTAGCCGCATGGCCGCAGGACGGGCAGAGTCACGGCAGCCTCGGTGTCGCGCTGGATGCCTGCCTGACCGGCGGCCCCCTGCCCCCGACAGCAGAGGGCGGGGTACTGATAAAGCTGGAGCAGGAGCATGGCTTCCAGCCCCTCGTCCGGCCCACACCGATTACAGCCCTGATCGGTGCTGAGGCGATGGCAGGCCTGCGCCCCTGCGGGAACCCCGCCTTGCCGTGATCGGCGGAAGCGTGTAAGCGCCAGCTTTCGCCCGGGTCCGCGCGCATTGAGTCGCGCGGGCTTCGGTGTTAGCCTGAACCTGCAAACCCCGGCGCCGGGGCCTTTGGCGCGCTATCTGGAGGACGATGTCCTGTCTCATTCTGATCCCGCGACCGGCCTGCCGGTCGGACCTAGGGCCGAGCGCATGAACGACGCCGGCCCCAGCAGCGAAGAACTTCTTGCCCGCATCATCGCCTCGCTTGACGACGACAAGGCCGAGGATATCGTGCAGATCGACCTGCGCGGGCGTTCCGACATGGCCGATTACATGGTCATCTGCTCGGGGCGGTCCTCGCGTCAGGTGGCGGCGATTTCCGAAAAGCTGGTCGACCGGCTGAAGCAGGACTATGGCCGTCAGTGCAAGGTCGAGGGCAAGGAAACCGGCGACTGGGTTCTGATCGACACCGCCGATGTCATCGTGCATGTGTTCCGCCCGGAAGTGCGCGAGTTCTATCAGCTTGAAAAGATGTGGCTGCCTGCGGGCCAGCAGCGCCCTGCCCCGACCTCCGGGGCCTGATGCGCGTGCATCTCTGCGCCGTGGGTCGGCTGCGTGCCGGCCCCGAGCGGAACCTGATCGACGATTACACAACGCGCTTCGACCGCACAGGCCGCGCACTTGCGCTTGGCCCCTTCACCGAGCACGAGGTCGAGGACCGCAAGGGAGGCGGCATGGAGGCCGAGGCCGCGCTGCTCGAACGCGCCCTGCCCTCGGGCGCCTTGCTGGTCACGCTGGACGAACGCGGCAAGCTCTTGTCCAGCCCGGAATTTGCCGATCATCTGGCAAAATGGCGCGATGGCGGGCGGCAGGATGTCGCCTTCGTCATCGGCGGGGCCGACGGTATCGCCCCCGCACTGCGGGCGCGGGCCGATTTTTCGATCAGCTTCGGCAAGATGGTCTGGCCGCATATGCTGGTGCGGGTGATGCTGACCGAGCAGCTTTACCGCGCGGCTTCGATCCTTTCGGGCGCCCCCTATCACCGCGCCTGAGGTCAGTCAGGCGTGACTGTCAGTGTCACCCGGTCCCCGGCAAACCATGTCGTGCCGTATTCCAGGGGCCGCCCAGCCGCATCCACATTCACCGCCACGGATCGCAGGATTGGTGCTCCCTCCTGCACCTGCAAGGCAAGCGCCAGCACCGCCCCGGCCCGCTTCGCGGTCAGCCGGGTTTCGGCGCGGGTGTAATCGGCAACCCCCAGCGCGCCCAGCGCGGTGGTGACCGATTGATGTTCCTCCAGCAGCGCCAGCAGGCCGGGCAAAGTTTCCGCAGGAAAGACCGACCGGAACGCCGCCAGCGGCTGCCCGTCAGCAAGCGACACGCCTTCCATGACATGCACCAGAGCGCCGGGGGCCAGCGCCAGCGCCTCCGCCTCCTCCGTGCTGGCGGGGCGGGTCTCCAGCCGGGTCAGCCTGCGCGAGGGCGTGCGCCCCGAGGCGGCGACATTCTGGTGAAACCGCACCCGGCGGCCCAGCGGATAGTCGGTGGGTCGTGCTGTGACGAAAACCCCGGCCCCACGCCGGGCATGCACCGTGCCCGCCTCGGCCAGCGCGGCCAGCGCATGCCGCACCGTATGGCGATTGACGCCGAACCGGCTGGCCAGATCCGCCTCTGACGGCAATTTGTCGCCGGGGCGGTACAGCCCCCCTGCGATCTCTGCCGCGAGCGTCCCGGCAATGGATTTCCAGATCGGGCTGCGGGCCATCATCCATCCTGTCGCAAAAGTTTCACGCCATTGGGCGTTGTGCCGACTCGGCTCATCAGCTATCACTTGTCTAGTTGTATAGTAATCTAGACAAATCCGCAACCTGTCGAGGATCAGATGACCGAACGCCCGGAAGATCTGGCGCGGAAGGGCTGGATGTCCCTTCTGGCCAAGGCACCGCCAGCGCGGCTTGCCGCCCTGCTGCCCGACCTGCCCGAAACCGCACTGCTGCGCCCGGCCGAAGTGGGTTCCATCATGGTGCGGGGTCGTGTCGGCGGCACCGGCGCCCCGTTCAATCTGGGCGAGATGACGGTGACTCGCTGCTCGCTGCGGCTGGACTGCGGCGCCGTGGGCCATGCCTATGTGCAGGGCCGCGACAAGGATCACGCCCGCCGCGCCGCCGTGGTGGATGCGCTGATGCAGACGCCCGAAGCCGCACGGGTCGAGGCGCAGGTGCTGCATCCCCTTCGGCTTGAGGCAGAGGCGCGCCGCACGACCCGCGCCGCCAAGGCCGCCGCAACGAAGGTCGAATTCTTCACCATGGTACGCGGAGGGGATCAATGACGCCCGAAGCCCTGACCGGCGGCTTCACGAATGCCGCAACCGATGCCGCCATCGCATTCCGCGCCGCGCTGGAGGCGATGGCCCGCCCCGGCACGCTGCATCGCATGGCTGGCGTCACCCCGCCCGCCCCGCTGTCGCCCGCTGCCGGGGCACTGCTGCTGACGCTGGCCGATACCACGACGCCGGTGCATCTGGCCGGGGCTGTCGATTGCCCGGCGGTGCGCGACTGGATCACCTTCCATACCGGCGCCCCCTTCGCCCCGGCGGATCAGGCCGATTTCGCGGTGGGCGGCTGGGCGGCGCTGCAGCCATTGACCCGCTTCCGCATCGGCCAGCCGGATTACCCGGATCGTTCCACCACGCTGATCGTGGAACTGCCCGCGCTTTCCACAACCGGCGCAACGCTCCGTGGCCCCGGCATCCGTGACACCGCGCAACTGTCGCTGCCCGAGATCGCGGCGTTCCGCGCCAATCGCGCGCTCTTTCCGCTGGGCTTCGATTGCTATTTCACCAGCGGCGACACGCTCGCCGCCCTGCCCCGATCCACCCTCGTGGAGGAAGCCTGATGTATGTCGCCGTCAAGGGTGGCGAACGCGCCATCGACAATGCCCATGCCTGGCTGGCCGAGGAACGGCGCGGCGATCCATCGGTCGCCGAACTGACCCTGCCGCAGATCCGCGAACAGTTGAAACTGGCGGTGAACCGGGTGATGGCTGAAGGCTCGCTGTATGATCCCGATCTGGCGGCGCTGGCGATCAAGCAATCGCGCGGCGATCTGATCGAGGCGATTTTCCTGATCCGCGCCTATCGCACGACGCTGCCCCGCCTTGGCGCCTCGCAGCCGGTGGAGACGGCGGCGATGGCGGTCGACCGGCGCGTCAGCGCCACGTTCAAGGATCTGCCCGGCGGGCAGGTGCTGGGGCCGACCTTCGACTACACGCACCGCCTGCTGGATTTCAAACTGGCCGCTGAGGGAGAGGCGCCTCTCGCGCCACAGGTGCCGGCGCGACCCGAGCCGGTGCCGCATGTTACCAGCCTTCTGGACCGCGACGGGTTGATCGAGGCCGCACCGCGCGACGACACCCCTCCGCCCGACCTGACGCGCGAACCGCTGGAACTGCCCGCGAACCGCCCGCTGCGCCTGCAAGCCATAACGCGGGGGGATGAAGGCTTCATCCTGTCGCTGGCCTATTCCACCCAGCGCGGCTACGGCCGTACTCATGCCTTCGTCGGTGAATTGCGCATCGGCCGCGTGCCGGTGGAAATGGAGATTCCCGAACTGGGTTTCTCCATCGAGATCGGCGAGGTGGAGTTGACGGAATGTGAAACCGTCAATCAGTTCAAAGGCTCGAAGACCGAACCCCCGCAATTCACCCGAGGCTATGGCCTGACCTTCGGCCAGACCGAGCGTAAGGCCATCGCCATGAGCCTCGTCGACCGCGCGCTGCGCTGGCAGGAACTGGGCGAGGATTTCACCGGCGCCCCGGCGCAGGACGAGGAATTCGTGCTGAGCCATTGCGACAACATCCAGGCCACCGGCTTTCTGGAACATATCAAACTGCCGCATTACGTCGACTTCCAGTCCGAGCTGGAACTGGTGCGCCGTCTGCGGGCCGAGGCGATGCAGATGCAGGAGGCAGCGGAATGAAGGCCATCGTGTTTGATATCGGCAATGTGCTGATCCGCTGGGAACCGCATCCGGCCTTCCTGCCTGATCTGGGCAGCCGCGACGCGGTGGAGGATTTCCTGACCCGCACCGACTTCATGGCGCGGAATCTGCGCGCCGACGGCGGCGAAAGCTTTGCCGCGCTGGCGGCAGAGATTGCCGACCCGGCCGACCGTGCCCTGTTCGCCACCTATGTCGACCGTTACGCCGCCACAGTGCCCGAAGCTATCGAGGGCACATGGGCGCTGATGGACCGGCTGCGCGCGCGCGGGCTGGCCATCCATGCGATCACCAACTGGTCTGCCGAAACCTGGCCTGCGGGTATCGCGGCGCATCCCCGGCTGGGCTACGCCTTCGACGTGACCGTCGTGTCGGGGCAGGAAGGGATACTCAAACCCGAGGCACGGATCTACGCACGCCTCTGCGACCGTGCCGGGCTGGAGCCGGGCGATTGCCTGTTCATCGACGACAGCCTGAAGAATGTCGAGGGCGCCCGCGCCTTCGGCATGCAGGCCGAACATTTCACCACGCCTGAGGCTTTGGAAGCGGCACTGACCGCGCGGGGGCTGCTGTGAGCGACTACAACTTCGCCTATCTGGACGAGCAGACCAAACGGATGATCCGCCGCGCCATCCTGAAAGGGATCGCGGTGCCCGGCTATCAGGTGCCTTTCGCCAGCCGCGAGATGCCGATGCCCTATGGCTGGGGCACGGGCGGGGTGCAGGTGACGGCGGCCTGCCTGACGCCCGACGACCGGCTGAAGGTCATCGACCAAGGCGCCGACGACACCACCAACGCCGTGTCGATCCGCAAATTCTTTCAGCGCACCGCCGGCGTGGCGGTGACCGAGGCGACCGCCGAAGCCACCGTGATCCAGACCCGCCACCGCATCCCGGAAACACCGCTCTGCGAGGGTCAGATCCTTGTCTATCAGGTACCGATCCCGGAACCCCTGCGCTTTCTGGAACCGCGCGAGACCGAAACGCGCAAGATGCACGAGCTGGAGGAATACGGGCTTATGCATGTGAAACTCTATGAGGACATCGCGCGCCACGGCACCATCGCCACCGCCTATGCCTATCCGGTGAAGGTGGAGGAACGCTATGTGATGGACCCCTCGCCGATCCCGAAATTCGACAATCCGAAACTGTCGGACAATCCGGCAATTCAGCTATTTGGCGCGGGCCGCGAACAGCGCATCTATGCGCTGCCGCCCTATACGCAGGTCGTGAGCCTCGATTTCGAGGATCACCCGTTCGAGGCGTCGAAGGCCCCGCATGACTGCGACCTGTGCGGCGCCGGTGACAGTTATCTGGATGAGGTCATCACCGATGACCGGGGCAGCCGGATGTATGTCTGCTCCGACACCGATTTCTGTGCGGGACGCCGCGCGGCAGGACATGTCGGACGGCTGGGCCAGCCGGGAGCGGCAGAATGACCGGGGCCCAAAATTCTTTGAAGAATTTTGGCGCTCCTGCCCAAGGGGATCGCGTGATGGGGGCGGTGGATATGGATATTTGTGCCAGGGTCAAAGAGGACCGGCCGCTTTTGTCGGTTCAGGGCGTGATGAAGCTTTATGGCAGCCGGATCGGCTGTACCGATGTGACGTTCGACCTGTTCCCCGGTGAGGTTCTGGGGATCGTGGGCGAAAGCGGTTCGGGCAAATCCACGCTGCTGGGCTGTCTGGCCGGGCATCTGAAGCCGGATGCGGGGCGCATCCTTTACGATGGCCGTGACATGGGCGCGCTGGGAGAGCCGGAGCGGCGGCGGCTGAGCCGCACCGAATGGGCCTTCGTGCATCAGAATGCCCGCGACGGTTTGCGCATGGGTGTCAGCGCGGGCGGCAATGTCGGCGAGCGGCTGATGGCGGTGGGTGCGCGCAACTATGGCACCATCCGCGACACCGCGGCCGACTGGCTGGGCCGGGTGGAGATTGCCGCCGACCGGATCGACGACCGGCCCTCCGCCTTTTCCGGCGGGATGCAGCAGCGTTTGCAGATCGCGCGCAATCTGGTGACCGGCCCGCGACTGGTGTTCATGGATGAACCGACCGGCGGTCTGGATGTCAGCGTGCAGGCGCGCTTGCTGGATCTTTTGCGCGGGCTTGTGCGCGATCTGGGGCTTTCGGTCGTGATCGTCACCCATGACCTTGCGGTGGTGCGTCTGCTCGCCGACCGGCTGATGGTGATGAAATCGGGCCGGGTGGTGGAACAGGGGCTGACCGATCAGGTGTTGGACGACCCGCAGCACGGGTATACGCAATTGCTGGTATCCTCTGTCTTGCAGGTCTGAACCATGCTTTACGCCTATGCCCCCGCCGACCGGAAACTGAAGCAATTGCCGCAAGGGACCGACCTTGCGCAGGCGGTCTGGGTGGATCTGTACCGCCCGCTCTCCGGTCAGGTGGCTTTGGCGCAGGTTCTGGGGGTCGAGGTGCCGACGCTGGCCGATATGGAAGAGATCGAGGTGTCGAACCGACTCTACCGCGAGGGCAGCGTCGATTATCTGACCGTGGTGCTGCCGGGGTTGAGCGAGACCAAGGCGCCGATGTCCGGCCCGGTCTGTTTCATCCTGCACCCGGACCGGCTGGTGACCGTGCGCCACCACGCGCCGCGCCCGTTCGAGACCTATCCGGAACGGGCAGACAAAGTGGGGCCGGGCTGCGCCGATCCGCGCCGGGTCTTCCTGTCGCTGATGGAGGAAATCGTCGGGCGGCTGGCCGACCTGATGGAAGGCTCGGGCCGGGCGTTGGATGCTCTGATGGCGCGGGTATTCGAGGAAGGTGCGAAGGCCAGCGACGACGCCCTGCAGGAGGCGCTGCGGCAGGTCGCGCGCGAAAGCGATCTCATCAGCCGGGTGCGGCAGTCGCTGCTGACGCTGGAACGTGCGATCAGCTATTTCGGGCAGGCGCTGGACGAGGCCGGCGCGGGCCATGGGTTGCGCCCGGTGGTCAAGGGGTTGATGCGCGATATCCGGGCGCTGGAAGTACATGGCGACTTTCTGACCAGCCGCGTCGCCATGGCCTCTGACGTGACCCTGGGCATGGTGAACCTTGCCCAGAACAAGACGGTGAAGATCGTTTCGGTGGTGGCAGTGATCTTCCTGCCGCCCACGGTGATCGCCTCGGCCTATGGGATGAACTTTGCCCATATGCCGGAATTGCAATGGGCATTCGGCTATCCGATGGCGCTGGCGCTGATGCTGGCCTCGGCGGTGCTGACCTATCTTTTCTTCAAGTGGAAACGCTGGCTATGATCGAGATTACCAATCTTTCCAAGGCCTTTACCCTGCACAATCAGGGCAGCGCCGTGATCCCGGTGATGGCGGGGGCGGCGCTGGCCGTCGCGCCGGGCGAATGTGTCGGGCTGACCGGGCAGTCGGGGTCGGGGAAATCCACGCTGATGCGGATGATCTACGGCAATTACCTGGCCGCGGGGGGTAGCATCCGGGTCGGCGATCTGGATGTCGCTCGCGCCGCCCCGCGCGAGATCATCCGCCTGCGGCGCGAGGTTCTGGGCTATGTCAGTCAGTTCCTGCGCGTGGTGCCGCGCGTGCCGACGCTGGATGTGGTGGCGGAGCCGCTGCTTCAACTGGGCGTGCCGGTCGATGCGGCGCGGGCGCGGGCGGCGGATCTGCTGGCGCGGCTGAACATTGCCGAACGGCTCTGGGGTCTGTCGCCCACCACCTTCTCGGGCGGGGAACAGCAGCGCGTGAACATCGCGCGCGGCTTCGCACATCCCTATCCCGCGCTTTTGCTGGACGAGCCGACGGCCAGTCTGGATGCCGCCAACCGCGAGGTCGTGCTGGGGCTGATCGAGGAAGCCAAGGCGCGCGGCGCGGCCATCGTGGGGATCTTCCATGACGAGGGCGCGCGGGATCGCGTGTGTGACCGGCTGGTCGATGTGACCGGCTTCACCCCGCGTCTGGCGGCCTGATATGCTGGTCGCGGTGGTCGGGCCTTCCGGGGCCGGGAAGGATACGCTGATCTCCGGTGCGGTGGCAGCGCGGCCAGGTCTGCGACTGGTGCGTCGGGTGATCACCCGACCGACCGAGGCCGGGGGCGAGGATTTCGAAGGGGTCAGCCCCGAGGATTTCGCCGCACGCAAGGCCGCCGGGGACTTCGCTCTGGACTGGCAGGCGCATGGGCTGAGCTATGCCATCCCGCAAGCGCAGCTCGCTGCGCCGGGGGTGGTGATCTTCAACGGCTCGCGCCTGGCCCTGCCGCAGGCGCAGGCGCGGTTTCCCGGTCTGCGCGTGATCCTTGTCACCGCGCCGGATGCGGTGCTGGCGCAGCGGCTGGCCGCGCGGGGGCGCGAGCCCGAGGCCGATATCCGCGCCCGGCTGGCCCGTGCGGCCTTCGCACTGCCCGAAGGCATTCAGGCCACCGAGGTGCGCAATGACGGCAGTCTGTCCGAGGGCATAGCGCGGTTTCTGGCGGCGCTTCAGCCGGTCAGGGCGTAGCGATGCAGAAAATGGAAACGCCCCGCGCCATCCTCTCCGAACAGGCACAGATCCTCGATGGCGAAAGGTTGCGGCAGGACCGGGGCAAAATGCGGCTCCAGCACGTTGCGAGCCGCTGCGGCGTCCGGCGCACTCAGGCTGCTGGTAAGCGTCAGGTGGAAGCGGAATTCCTCCATCACGAAGGGATAGCCCCAGCGGTCCAGCAGGGCGCGCTGTCGCGAGCTGAGCCGTTCAGGGCGGCGGCGGGCGATTTCGGCCTCGTTCAGCGGCGCGCGCAGAGCATCGGTGCCTTCGACCACCGCCGCGCCAAGCGCCTGAAGCGCGGCCTCACCGCCTTCGGGGATCAGCGCCAGAAATCCGTGCAGATTGACCAGCCGCAGGCGGTCACAGACGGCGGGCTTCAGACGGCTGGCGAGTTCGGCAACCCCCGCCGCAACCTCATCCTGCCCCAGCCCGTCTGCCGGGCGGAAGGGCGCGCGGATCGTGCCGTGAAAGCCGTATTTACGCGGCTCTGCCGTCAGATCGGCAACAGCGGCAGGAAGACCCGGCAATTGCGGCTGTGGCCGGGGCTCGGCCGCGACCGGGTCCCAGCCCAACCATTCCGCCGCCCGCGCGGCAAAGGCGCCGGGGCGCGGCGCGTAATAGACAGCATAGCGTTTCATCTTTTCCATGGCGGCTGGCCTACCCTGCGACTGTCACAAAGGCGTGACGGTTTCGTGCCATTGCAGCCGCCTGCGCCCGGAACCGCAAGACAGGACTTTCTGAAATGACCGATACGATCCTTGCCAATGCCACCCTTGTTCTGCCGGGAGAAACCCTGCGCGGCCAGGTGCGGCTGTCCGACGGGCGGATTACTGACATCGCCGAGGGGGCCGCCGTGCCTGCGGGTGCCATCGACTGCGCGGGCGACCTGGTGATGCCCGGCCTGATCGAGTTGCATACCGACAATCTGGAACGCCATATCGAGCCGCGCCCGCGTGTCGGCTGGCCGCATCAGGCCGCCATCATCGCCCATGACGCCGAGCTTGCCAGCGTCGGTATCACCACAGTTTTCGACGCGCTGCGCGTCGGGTCTGTCGTGTCGAACAAGAAGGCCAATTACGGCGAATATGCGCGCGCACTGGCCGATGAAATTCTGGACCTGCGGGCGCAGGGCGCGCTGCGGATCAGCCATTTCCTGCATCTGCGCGCCGAGGTCTGTTCGGAAACGCTGGTGGCTGAACTGGCGAAGTTCGGTGCCGAAGATCGCATCGGCATCGTCAGCCTGATGGACCATACACCCGGCGAGCGGCAGTTCCGCGATGTGACCAAGCTGAAGGACTACCTTTGCGGCAAGCATGGCCTCAGCGAGGCAGAGTTTCACAAGCACGTCGCCGACCAGCGCGCCCTGCGCGATCAGGTGGGCGCGGTGCACGAGGCCGCTGTCGTCTCCGAGGCGCGGCGCTTTGGTGCGGTGCTGGCCAGCCATGACGACACGACCGCGCCGCAGGTTGCGGTTTCGGCGGGGCATGGGGTGGATTTCGCCGAATTTCCCACCACGACCGAGGCCGCGCAGGCCTGCCATGACCATGGCATCCGCGTGATGATGGGGGCACCGAACCTCATTCGCGGTGGCAGCCATTCCGGCAATGTCGCGGCGCAGGATCTGGCGCAGGCCGATCTGCTCGATATCGTGTCGTCGGATTATGTGCCCTCGTCGCTGTTGTCGGCGGCGCTGATGCTGGGCGATGTCTGGGGCGATACCGCGCGCGGCATCGCCACCGTGACCGCCGCCCCGGCCGAGGCGACCGGGCTGGAAGATCGCGGCCATCTGGTGCCCGGCGGTCGTGCCGATGTCATCCGCGTCACGCGGATCGGGCAGGCAGGGGCGGTGCGGGGCGTCTGGGTGCAGGGCCGCCGCGTCGCCTGAGCGCAGGTTTCGCTGCACCGCCGCAATCGTCGTGAAACTGCAAGCGAAACGTCATCAAATCGTGGCCTTCCGCGCTCATGGTCTGCTCACGACCCGTGACGGAGCCTTGCCGTGACCCAGCCGGACCGCCGACCCGCCGCCGCTTGCCCGTATCGGACGCTGTTTCTGTCCGACCTGCATCTGGGCGCGCTTGGCGCGCGGCCGGATCTGGTGCTGGCTTTCCTTCAGGCGCACCGGGCCGAGACCTATGTGCTGGTGGGCGACATCCTCGACCTCTGGCACCCGCTGCTGCCTCACTGGAGCGCGGCCGATCAGGCGGTGATCGACCATCTGGTCGCGCGCAAGGCCGAGGGCGCGCGCATCCTTTACCTGCGCGGCAACCACGATCCCTTCCCCGACCGCGCGCCGCAGCATTGCCGCGTTCCGGCCGAGGCGCAGGAAGCACTGATCCATACCACCGCCGACGGGCGTCGCTATCTTGTGCTGCACGGCGATGCCTGCGACGGGCGGCTGTTCCGTGCCCATATCTTCACCCGGCTGGGCAGCCGGATCGACCATGGCCTGCGCCGGTTCGAACGCCTGCTGACCCGCCGCCGCCCCGATACCCCGCCCGAAGCGCGCAGCGCGGTGGACATGCTGCTGACCTCGGTCAATGCGCTGCTGTATCTGGGCCGCGCGCACGAGCGGAAGGTGCTGCGCCTTGCGCGCCGCAAACAGGTTGACGGCGTGATCTGCGGGCATTTCCACATTGCCGGGCTGCATGACGATTTCGGCCTGACCTATGCCAATTGCGGCGACTGGATCGACAGCCTGACCGCGCTGGCCGAAACCGCCGACGGTAGCCTGCGCCTGCTGGATGCGCGCAAGGCACCCGCGCTGCTGCCGGGTCGCGCCGCCGCTGAACCCGAATTTGCAGGTGCCTGATGATCGCCTTTCTGCTTGCCCTTGCCGCTACCGGATTTCTGGTGGCGCATTATGCCTCGGTCCTGCTGTTCCTCGGGCGGCTGAGGGCTGACCGCCCGGCTGCCCCCGGACTGATCGGCACACCGCGCGTGACCCTGCTGCGCCCGGTCTGCGGGCTGGACCCGTTCGATGCCGAGACGCTGCGCAGTTCCTTCGTGCAGGATTACCCCGATTACGACGTGATCTTCTGCGCCGCATCGCCCGACGATCCGGTTCTGCCGCTGATCCGCCACCTGATCGCGGAGCATCCGCAGGTGTCGGCCCGTCTGCTGGTGGGCGAGGCGCGGGTGACGCGCAACCCGAAGATCAACAATGTCTGGAAAGGCTGGTATTCCGATACGGCGGAATGGGTCTGCATGACCGATGCGAACCTGTTGCTGCCGCCCGACTATCTGGCGCGCGTGGTGGCAAGCTGGGGTCCGGCAACGGGGCTTGTGTCCTCCCCCGCCGTGGGTATTCGTCCGCAGGGGTTGGCGGGGCGGCTGGAATGCGCTTTCCTGAACGGCAATCAGGCGCGGTTGCAATTCGCCGCTGACACCCTCGGAAAGGGCTATGCCCAAGGTAAGACCCTGTTCTTCAACAAACCGCTGATCGAGCGTTTCGGCGGACTGACCGTGCTGGGCCGGGAACTCGCCGAGGATGCGGCAGCGACCCGTCTGATCCGCGAGCTGGGCCTGCGGATTCGCCTGACGCCCCTGCCCTTCGCACAGCCGGTGGGGCGGCGCGGCCTTGCGCAGGTCTGGAACCGGCAACTGCGGTGGAGCCGCATCCGTCGCGACGGATTTCCCCGGCTGTTCGGGGCGGAACCGGCGAATGGCGCCGTGCTGCCTGCGCTGCTGTGCCTCGGCGCGCTGGCGGGTGCCGGACTGCCGCCTGCGCTGGCATTGGCCTACCTTGGCCTGTGGTATGCGGCAGAGGCGCGACTGATGCGGCGCGCGGGCTGGCCCTCGGGCTGGCAGGACATCGCGGTGTTGCCCCTGCGCGACCTGATGATACCGGCAATCTGGGGCGCCACCTTCCTGCGCCGTGGCTTCGACTGGCGTGGCAATACCATGGGCTCCGTGCCTGCCCCGGCGCTGCACCCGGCCGAGTGACCCGCCCCCGATGATGCCCCAACCCGATCTGGTCGCCTTGATTCAGCATCATGGCTTGCTGGTGCTGGCCCCTCTGGCCCTGATCGAAGGGCCGGTGGTCACGGTCATCGCGGCCTATCTGGCCCGTCTGGGGCTGATGGACCTGCCTGCCGTGGTGATCTGCGTCATCGTGGCCGATGTGGCTGGCGACGCGCTGTTCTACGCGCTGGGACGCCACGGGCGCCGCCTGGTACGGCAACGCTGGCTCGACCGGATCGGACTGACCCGGCCACGCCTTGCCCGGCTGGTGCGGGCCTTCCGGGCGCAGGGCACGCGGTTGCTGGTGGTGGGCAAGCTGACCCATTCGGCAGGCGCGGCGGTGCTGACGGCGGCGGGCATCGCAAGAATGGATTTCGGGAAGTTCCTGATGGTCAACCTGCTGGCCTCGATCCCGAAAAGCCTGCTGTTCGTCGGGCTGGGCTGGATTTTCGGCTCTGCCTGGCAACGGATCGACGACTGGATCTTCCACGGTGCGCTGGTGCTGACGGCTGTGGTTCTTCTGGCCACAGGCCTGTGGTTCCTGCGCAAAAGAAGGATCGGGCAATGAGCAGCAAGATCACCTGTCTGGTTCCCGCCCATGACGAGGCCGCGCGGATCGGCGCCGTTCTGTCCGTGCTGGTCGGTCATCCGCAGATCGACCGGGTTCTGGTCATCGATGACGGGTCACGCGACGGCACCGCCGAAGTCGCGCAGCAGGCCGGGGCCGAGGTGCTGCGCCTTGTGCCGAACCGGGGCAAGACGCGGGCGCTGGCGCAGGGCATCGCCGCCAGTGACGGCGACTGGCTGCTGCTGATCGACGCAGATCTGACCGGGCTGACTGCGGCGGATATCACGCGGCTGGTCTGGCCGGTTCTGGAGGGCCGTGCCGATGTCAGCCTGTCGCTGCGCGGCAATGCACCCCGGCTTTGGCACTGGCTGGGGGTGGACTACATCTCGGGCGAAAGAATGCTGCCGCGGGCCCTGATCGCGCCGCATCTGGCAGCACTGGACAGCCTGCCGAAGTTCGGCTTCGAGGTGTTCCTGAACCGGCTGATGCTGAAACACGGCATGCGCCCGGCAGTCGTGCGCTGGCCCGGTGTCGCAAGCCCCGCCAAAGCCACCAAACGCGGGCTGTGGCGTGGCATAGCCTCGGACGTGCTGATGATCGTCGACATTCTGCGCGCTACTGGCCCGCTGACGGTGCTGAGCCAGATCGCCAGCCTGACGCGGCAGGTGCGCTAGCCGCCGTATTTCTCAAGGAAAGCCTCGGCAGGCAGGCTGCGGAAATCGGGCAGCGCCCGGCGCAGTGTCGCGTGATCCCAGTCCCACCAGCCCAGCGCCAGCAGGCGGTCAGCCACCTGCGGCGTGAACCGCGCACGCAGCGGCACGGCGGGGCAGCCTGCCACGATCATGAAGGGTGCCACATCGCGCGTGACCACCGCACCAGAGGCGACGATGGCACCGGCGCCGATGGCCACCTCGGGCTTGATGATCGCACCATGGCCGATCCAGCAATCAGGCCCCAGCGTGCTGCGCCGGGCCGCGCGGGCGGCAAAGAAGGCCGGATCATCCACGGCATCCTCCCAATAGTAAGAGGAGCGATACAGGAAATGATGCTGCGCGGCATGGGTGAACGGGTGATCCGTCGGCCCGATCCTTGTCATGGCGGCGATGTTCGAAAATTTGCCGACGCTCGTATTGGCGATGTCGGCCATGCGGTCGCAATAGGCATAATCCCCGAAGTCGGAGTTCAGCACGCGGCTGCCCTCGCCCACCTCGCAATAGGCGCCGAAGGTGGAATTGACGATCTGGCAGCCCGGATGAACGAAGGCTTCGGTGGCGGAGAGTTTCGGCACGGGTTTATCCCTTGATAAGCTTCTTGCGCAGCCAGCCCGACAGGCTGTCCATCGCCATGACCATCAGCACGATCAGCACCATGTAATAGGCGACCTCTTCCCAGTCTTTCTGGGTGATGATGGCCTGGGTCAACAGCAGGCCGATGCCGCCGCCGACGATGGCGCCGATCACCGTGGCGCTGCGGGTGTTGGATTCGAGGTAGTAAAGCACCTGGCTCACCAGCACCGGCGTCACCTGCGGGATCACCCCGAACCGTGCGCGCTGCACGGCGCTGGCGCCGGTGGAGCGGATGCCCTCCACCTGTTTCTCGTCGATGTTTTCCAGCGCTTCCGAGAACATCTTGCCGAAACTGCCGGTGTCGGTCAGCAGGATGGCCAGCGCGCCGGTCATCGGGCCGGGGCCGAAGGCCCGGCTGAGGATGATGGTCCAGATCAGCCCGTCCACGCCGCGGATGAAATCGAACACACGGCGCATGGCAAAGCGCAGCGGCCCCAGCGGCATGAAGTTGCGCGCGGCCAGAAAGCCCAGCGGCAGGGCGATCACTGCCGCCCCCATGGTGCCAAGGAAGGCCATCAGCACGGTTTCAAACATCGCCCAGGCGACGTCGCCATGACGCCACATGCGGTTGTTCCAGAACTCGGACAGCATATAGCCCAGATTACCGCGCGCAGGGTCCACCCGATCCCCCCACAGCGCCAGCGCGGCCAGTTCGCCCACGCCCTTGCCTGCGAAGGGACTGTCGAGTGTGAAGAAGAACAGCTCCCACCCTGGCTGGTAGCGGAAGGTTTCAACCTTCGACCGGGTATAGGCGAAGCGCCCGGCATCCGTGGTGACGCTGACCCGGTTGTCAGAGGCGTTGATCCAGTCTGGCAGCGGTTCAGGCGCGGTCAGGCGCAGCTTGCCGTCTTCGGGCGCGATGTCGATGGTGCCGTAGCCCGGCACCACATAGCGCGCACCGGCCGCGTCATAAGTGACGATATTGCCGCCGCCGAGGTCGATGACCGTGGTGTCGCCCGCCTGCGTCACCCAGTCGGGCAACTGGCCTTCGGGATAAGCCCCTTTCGCCTCGCCTTCGATGGCGACGCTCAGCCTGCCGCTGCGGTTGTCGCGGGTCACATGGGTCTTGTAGGACCAGAAATCCGACAAAAGGATGACCGCATTGTCAGGCCGCATCCGCGCGGCAATGCCCGCGATATCGAAGGCAAAGAAGATATAGACGAAATAGGCGCAGATCACCGCGGGCACCGCCAGCGCCATGCGGCGACGCAAGGTAAAACGCCGGATGACCGTTTCGGTCAGCGGAGCGCGGGCCCCGGTAAAATCGGTCACGGCCATGTTCAGCGCCCCCTCACCAGTTTTTCACGCGCGCGGTCCGACAGGCGGTCGATGGCCACAATTGTCAGGAACAAAAGCAGGAAGATCGCGACGACCTCGTCATATCGCCCCTGCCCCCATTGCATCGCCAGTTTCAGATCGTGGCCAATACCGCCCTCGCCCACGAAGCCAAGGATGGCCGAGGCGCGCACATTGATTTCAAAGCGCAGCAGCGCATAGCTGAGCCAGTTCGGCGCCACCTGCGGGATGACACCGAGCCACATCTTCTGGCCCCATGTGGCACCCACCGAGGTCAGCCCCTCGACCGGCTTCAGATCGGCATTTTCGGCCACTTCGGAAAACAGCTTCCCCAGTGCCCCCGAGGTATGCAGGGCGATGGCGATGACTGCCGGAACCGGGCCACCGCCCAGAAGGTAGATCAGCACAAGCGCGATGACGATTTCGGGCACGGCGCGAAAGGCATCCATCATGCGGCGGAACACGCCGGTGAGGCGCGGCCAGCGCGACAGCCCCCGCGTGGACAGCAAGGCCAGCACCATGGCGGCCAGCCCGCCCGCAAGTGTGGACACCGCCGCGATGTTGATCGTCTCGATCAGCGAGGGCACATGCGCCCAGATCAGGCCCGGCACCTCGGCCCGTTTGGCCCAGGCTTCGGAAATCACTTCCGAAGGAAAGGCAAAGACCTGCGGCAACCCGTCGATGAACCCGCCCGCATTGCGGCTTTCGGCGAGACGGAAACCCGAGGCCATCAGCGCCACGAACAGCATCAGCAGAATCCCGCCATACATGCGGCGGCGACGCACCAGATCAAGATAGGCGTCGCGCCCGTTCGTGGGGCCGGGGCCTTTGTCGCCCTGCGGGCCGAAGGCGATATCTACCATTGTGCAGTCCTGTTGCGGGGCCGGAAAAGAAATTGCCGGGCTCCCTTCAGGGAACCCGGCGACACGTCAGAAAAACTCACATGCCTTCTTGCAGCTTCCGGGCCGCAACGATGCCCAGATACTCGTCATGGGTAACCGGAACGAAGTCTTTGGCTTCGCCCGCAGCCACGCCATAGGCGCAATCCTTGTCGGTTTCATGAAGATCGGCGGTCAGCGCGATCACCTTGTCCTTGACGTCCTGCGGCAGCGCCTTGCGCACCACCATCGGACCTTCCGGGATCAGCTTCGACTTCCAGATTTCCACGAGGTCATTCATGTCGACGAGGCCCGCATCGGCAGCCTTGCGGAAGGCGCCGGAATTGTAGCCGTCTTCCCAATTGCCCAGACCGTCAGCCCAGCTCACGCCAGCCGCGAAATCGCCCTTGGCAACGCCGACGATGGTTTGCTCGTGGCCGCCCGAGAATTTCACTTCACCGAAGTAATCTTCCAGCTTGCCATACTTCTCTTGCAGCTCTGCACCCGGCACCAGATAGCCCGAGGTCGAGTTCGGTTCACCGAAGGCAAAGACCTTGCCCTTGGCATCCTCGATCGAGGCGATGCCCGAATCCTTGCGGGCGAAACCGATCGAGTAGTAGCCGGTCGAGCCGTCCATGTTCTGCTTGGTCAGAACCGGCTCCACCGCTTCCGGGTCGGTCAGGTAGATCTTGGCATAACCCGAGGCGCCCAGCCACGCGAGGTCAAGCGTGCCGCCCAGCAGGCCCTGGATCACGCCGTCATAATCGGCCGGGGTAAAGACCTTGACCGGCACGCCCAGCGCCTCTTCGATCTTCGCGCGATAGCATTCGTTCGAGGTCATGCGATCCTGGGCGTTTTCGCCGCCAAGAATACCCACGTTGAACTGGGTGATGCCTTCGGCACTGGCGGCGCCGGTCAGCGCGGTGGTCGCGGCAAGGGCGAGGAGGAGGTGTTTCATCGATGTGCTCCGGGTTCTGCCCTGCATTCTGCGGGGCGGGTGAAACGGGTTCAGTTGGCCAGCATCCGCTCGGCCCAGGCCCGGTCGGGCGCGGTATCGGCGGGAATGGCGGTCGAGGTCGCGGCCTCGTTGAAGCTGTCGTCGGCGCCGTAGATGTCGCGCGCGACGCCGGTCGAAAGCTGTTCCGGCGTGCCGTCAAAGACGATGCGGCCGTCCCGCATGCCGATCACCCGGTCGCAATAGCGCCGCGCGGTATCCAGCGTGTGCAGGTTGGCAATGACCATGCGGCCATCCTCGACATTGATGCGCTTCAGCGTGTCCATCACAATCTGCGCATTCATCGGGTCGAGGCTGGCAATGGGTTCGTCAGCAAGGATGATACGGGGGTCCTGCATCAGCGCCCGCGCGATGGCGACGCGCTGCTGCTGGCCACCCGAAAGCGCCTCGGCCCGTTTCGGCGCCTGCTCGGCGATGCCCAGCCGGTCAAGGATTTCCAGCGCCTTCAGGATGTCGGCGCGGGGCCAGAGGTTGAACAGCGTTTGCAGGGTGGACCGACGGTTCAGAATGCCATGCAGCACGTTCGAGGCCACATCCATGCGTGGCACAAGGTTGAACTGCTGGAAGATCATCGCGCAGTCACTTTGCCAGGCGCGGGCGGCGGCACCTTTCAGCGCAAGGATATCACGACCCTCAACCATGATCTGTCCGGCGCTGGCGTCGGTCAGGCGGTTCATCATGCGCAGGAAGGTCGACTTGCCCGCACCGGACCGGCCAATGATCCCCACGAAGGCGGGGCGGTCGATATCAAAGCTGATCGCGTCCACCGCGGCCTTCTGGCCGAACACGCGCGATACATTGCGGACTTGCAGCATCCCCGTCCCTTCCGTTCGAGTCGGGGCGATTGCTATGCGGGCCGCATGACAGCCACGCCAAAGTCAGGTGACGACTTGGTGACAATGCGGGCGAACAGGGTGGAAAGCCGGTTGGTCACGCCCCTGAAGCGAGGGCAGCACCGCGCGGTACCGCCCTCTGGTTGCCGCGCCGGGCTTCAGCGGTCAAACATCGCCAGCTTTGCGAAATCAAGCTGTTCCAGCACCGGAATCATCGCCGCTGGCTCCATCCCCTGCGCCTGCACCAGCACCCGGTTGCCGACCAGCGCCGACAGGTCGGTTCCCTGCTCCAGCATATCCTGCCCGCCAACCTTGGTGACCTTACCCATCATCTGCATCATCTGCGCGTTGCCCAGCATCCCCGCCATCGAGGCCACCAGCGGGCTGTCCGCCGTCAGCGTCAGGGTGAATCCGTTGCCATCAGCATCGGAGTAGCGCGCGGAAATCAGCGTTCCGGCCATGCCCATCATCGCCATGCCATTGGCAGCTTCGGCATCGACCTCACGCGTCCAGCCCGAAGGCGCCTCGGGCAGCAGGGCTTGCAGTCGCTTCGATTGCAGGGCCTGCACCGCCTTCCCGGCAGCAATCACCTGCGCCGCGGTCCCGTTCAGGTCACCCGCTTCATAAGCCGCTTTCGCAGCGTCGAGCGCGTCGGTTACCTCGTCGGCAAAAGCAGGCGTGGCCAGCACAAATCCGGCACAGGCGGCAAAAATGGCTTTCTTCAGCATATCTTCCTCGTGTTCTGAAATCCGTCAGCCCCGCAGAAAAACCGGAGCCAGTGCACACCTGACGCGAGGAAGTCGCCCTGGTCCAGCAGAAACCGACATTCGGGTGGCATTTCCTTCCGCCGCCGTGCCACCCGTTCCATCGGACAACCGGTTCGCAACCGGCCCGGTTACGACGGGTTTCCTATCGGAAACGACATTTCCGCTTGCAAGAATCTCAGGGCTTCCGTAATCCCGGCGGCGGGACACCTCTCCCCAACGAGGGTGGCAGGTCATACCGTTTTTTTCCTTTCATTTCCTTCGGTTGTAACTTCTGCACCGTCAACCTGTGCCAGATTTGTGTCAAAAATGTCTTCGGTGACGGTGCGGTCATCAAGAGCGTGCATGTAGGTGCGCAGCACGATTGCCGGGTCTTTCCAGCCGCCAGCCTTGGCGATGGTCTTCACGTCGCGGCCTTTGCGCAGCATCGTGGTAGCGAAGCCATGGCGGCAGCAGTGCGGGGTCAGGGGCGCAATCCCGGCACGCGCCGCGACGTTGTTCCAGACCTTGCTGACGCTGCTACTGCACGCATAGCTGAACACCAGATCGTCGGGGTTCCGGTTGCTCGGGATGTTCGCCAGCGCCGCCACAACCGTGGCAGGAAGATGCGCCTGCCGAATGAAACGGGTCTTCGTCTGGTTGATAGTCGCCAGCCGGTCGGACAGCTTCACAGCGCCCCACGTCAGCGCCACCGCCTCACCGATCCGCGCGCCCGTGCCGAACATGAACAGGCACAGGGCTGCGAGGTGCGGCAGGCCATCGGCCACCGCCTGCGCCGCGAATGCCGCCACCCACTCGGGGGTTGCGGGCGTCTTCTCCTGCGACACGACGGTGAACCGCTTCACCTTGATATGACGGCACCAGCCCATTTGAGCCGCGAAGTTGATCACGGCAGCGGTGGGCACGATCACTTGCCGGTTCCATGTTGCCTCCCCGGCAGCCGGATAGAGCTTCCGTGCAGATTGGCGGATTGCCTCGGGGGTGATCGTCTTGACGCGGGTTTCCTTCCAGTGATCCGCAATCGGTTTCAGGAACCTGTCAGGCTTCCCGGCTTCCAGATATGCCAGCATCGCCTGCGCCATGGTCAGGACTTCCTCGGCGCCATCGAGATGACGGCGCCATTCTCTTGCTTCGGCTTCCGCCGCGACGCGCTGCGCTGTTGCTTTGTCAGTCGCGCCTGTAGAGCCTCGTATCCGCCGCCCGGCAACGGTGCCCCGGTAGTGCCAGATGCGCCCCCGGAGGTAGATTTCATGCGGCATTGTGTGGCCTCCTTGATCAGCGGCATATGCTCGGGGAAGATCGCAAGAGTCCGGCCAAAGACGCAGCACGCCCCGATGTTCCGCACCAGATCGCGGAAGGCCCGAACCGACATGCGGAAATGCGGGGCCAGTTCCTCGGGCGTGGTAAAGTCGGGGCGCAGGTCGGTCATCAGTCGTCAAGCCCTTCGGTCCAACGGTGAAGGCCCATGGCCTCATACTCGTTTTCAGCGGCAACCAGCAGGAACCCGGCAATCTGAGGGGGGATGGTTGCCGCCAAGCGTTCGCAGTCCAGAACCGTCAGCATGTCGAAGTCACGCCCGGCCAGTTCGGCCAGGTCGGCAACACGCAGAGTCGTGATGCCGTAGGTCTTGCCATCCTTCGTGTCCCCATCGGCCAGCGTGACCGCATACCGCTTGCCGGTCGTGGGGATGCCAACCTTGCGGGCGAGAAACCGATTGATCACGGTTTCGGCCAACCCGGCGCCATAGTTGAACGCCGTGGCCAAGGGCATCGCCCTGCCATGCTGCGACAGGCGCAGGCCAATCCAGATCGCCACCACGTCACGCAGGGAGTATTTCCAGCGCCCGTTTTCTTCTGCGGTGCCGATCAGGTTCAGCAGGTCGCGGCGGCGCCAGTCGCGCAGATGCTCGGGGGGAGCATCGGTAATGGTCGCGACGGCGCCGGGGGAGTAGGTCGGTTCGGTAAAGGTTGTCATGTTTTTCACCATGTGAGTTCTACACCATTATCCATGGTATATTCACACGGTCAAGTCTTATCGCTTTCGGGCCAGTCCTGCACAATCAGAGCTTCCAGCGCATCACCTATAGCGATGATGGCCTGCCGCTTCTTGCCCACCGCCGTGTCGAGACGGTCGCCAGCGAAGTCAAAGAGCAGGGTTTGCAGCGCCAGCACCAGCCCTTCGGCCTGTGACAGCGTGAGTTCGAGGCGGTTGCGTTCGGCGCAGATTTCTTCTCGGGTGAGCGGCGTAATCATGCTGCACCCCCTTTCAGCGCCGCGTGGTGGTAGGACAGAACAAGGCCGCGCTCGTCGCCCAGAAAGAACCAATCAAGGTTCAAGCCGTTGCGGCGGGCATAAGTCAGCAGATCGCGGGAAAAGGTCAGATCCTCGCCCTTGCCCTCGGTGATGCGCTCGGGCGGCGTGGTGCGGGTCCATTCCGCGAACAGGGCGAGGCGTTCAAGCGCACCGCCAGGCACGCCGGTATCGGTCCCCGAAGCGGGGTTACTGGTGGTCATAGCTGTCTCCTTGGGTCAGGTGGTGGGTTGCAGATCGTCGCGCGCCATCGCCGCACGCAAAACAAATACGACTTCCGCATTGAGCGAACGAAGGTTCTTAGCGGCTTCGGCGGCAATTTGAGCCTTAAGCTCAGCCGGAAGCCTGATCCGCATTATGGTGTCAGTTTGATTCATTGCGCTGCACTCCGATCAATGCCACACATTGGTGCCATGGTGTGGCATTGTCAGTCAAGCGCAAAGTGTGGCATTGGTGCGGCATGGCACGCGATGACCTTCATTTCCGACTCCGAATCCCAGAGGCGCTTAAGGCGCAGTTGGAAGAATCCGCAGCATCGAATAACCGCAGCGTGACGGCTGAAATTGTTTCCAGACTGGAACGGTCGTTTTCAGTTGTTCCCGAATGGGAAAATGCAATTGAGAACATGAATGATCTTTGGAAGCGGGTAGAGGTGCTAGAAGGCATGGTTCAAGATCATGATGAGCGCCTTAATCCCGGCAAGCATGACTGGCGATAAGGCCGAGGTCCAGATATTCGACGCGCGCAAAATTGCGCCCGCTCCGCATCCCGCAGCTTGCGCGCCTCGTGGATTTCGTCGCGGCGAAGGCCAAGGTCGGCGGCGGTGGCGGGGACTGCGTTGCGGTCATCAACGCAGTCAGGACGCCCGCCTCCTTTCGACACCTCCCCCCGCTCCTGCGCCGCGTCATACTCGTCCGCCAGACGCATCTTGGCGCGGGCGCGGATGGGGTGTCCTCAATTTTGAGGAGACCCCACGCGCGCACGGAAAGGCTCGGGCTAAGTTCAACTTAGGCCGTCAGGGCGAAGGAGACCCCACGCGCGCACGGAAAGGCCGGAGCGCATCCGCAGCCCCGGCCCGTGATCGCCCCCGGTTTCCAGCCGTGACGATCTGCGCCGCGCCCGCCAGAAAGGGAAACGGGCCGCGCCTTGACGGGGTTTTCGGCTTGGCTGTTGCCGGGCACTCACCGTCTGATCCCGGATGCTTCGGCGCATGGCCGGGCGCATCCTTGCCCAATCCTCAAGCGGCGTTGTCGCCTTCGCCCCAGTTCACCATGGTCATTGCGGTATTCACCTCAGCCGGTGACAGGCCGAGTTCCTTGGAGCGGCCCATGGCCTCGATCAGCGTCATCAGCGCGCGGGCACGGCCCGAAACGTCGAAGGCTTGCAGCGGGCGCAAGGTGTCGATCTGGACCGGCGCGGCCAGCTTGGCGCTTGCTTCCTCGGCCAGCAGCGCGGCAATCGGTTGCAGGGTCCACATGGCGAGGTGACGTTGCGCCTCGCGCACCAGCGGCCCCTGTGCCGTAGATGCGAACATGCCGGGCAGAACGCCGAAGGCCGCGAGGATGGAGCCGCGCGCCGCCTCAAGCGACTGCGTTGCCAGAGAGCGGGACAGGTCGGGCGTCACGTCATTGGATGCCCAATCCTGCGCCGGAGCCGGACCACCGGCTGCCGTCACGTTCACGCTTTCCCGCAGAAGCACGCTGCCGCGCCGCCCCCGGAAGCTGCGCCCCAGCGTCTCAAGGCTGGTTTCGGAGCCTTCGGGGAATGGCACGATTTGCGAACCCAGAGGGGCGTTTTCGTAGACCTCGGCCAGCGCTGTTTCCAGCGTATGCAGCAGGCCAGCGGTAAGCGATGACCGCCGCAGGGGCGGGGTGCCCGACCATGGCGCCACATGGTCCGATCCGATGCGCAGGTGCAGCACCTCAGCCGCCAGCGCGGTTTCGGAACGTGGCCCGGACACATCCGACACGCTGACGCGATAGGCGCGGGGCTTGCCGTCGCGGGTCGAGAGTTCCCAATCGGCGCAGGACACAAGCCGGTCTTCGCGGATCAGGAAGACGCATTCGCCGCGCAGGGCCAGCGTCCGACCGATCAGCGCCATGGAATGCCGGTCAAGCAGATCGGTGCCTTGCACATCGGCCAGGGCGAAACAGCCCTCCCACATGGAAACGCAGGTTTGCGCCGTCGCGGTCAGGTCGGCAAGCCCGGTTCTGCCTGCGATGTAGCTGGACCGCGCAGCCATGATTTCGGCGGTGTAGCCGGTGCCAGATGACCGCTTTTCCTGCGACCGCCCGAAGATGCGTTGAATAAGGCCCATGTCATGCCCTCCGATAAGGGCGCAGCAGATCGCCCGCGCCGCTGTTCACCAAGGCCCGCGCCATCCATGCCGGATTGCGGTCAAACTTCACGTCAATGGCGCTGCCGATTGAGTAGGACATTGACGACACGCCCGCCCGGCCCATGCGCATTGAAGGCTTCACATCCTCGGCCATGTATTCGGCAAGGCGCCGGAAAGCTTCCAGCACCGCCGCAGGGGGCGTGCCGCTGCCCACTGTTGCGGTGATGCGGTAAGGCACGTCACAGGCCAGCACATAGCCGCCCAGAGGCGAAGGGGGCGGGAATACCTCCACCCACGCATCTGCCTGCCATGCCTCCACCGTCTGCACCGTCGCCGGGGTCAGAGGTGGAACCCATTCGCCCGGCCCCTCCACCGTCCAGACAACAGCGCGCGCCGTCCAGCGATGCGCAATCCACGCCTCGATCCGCTGCCAGATCATTGCGGCGTCCAGCGCGGCCGCATCAGCACTCAGGCCCTCGGGGCTATCGGGATATGTTGCCGGGATGGCCTCGGCTTGCTTGATCGTTACCGCCATCAGAGCCTCCACCGATTGAGGGGATTGGCCGGGACGGTCAGACCGCCGCGCGTTACGGTCCAACTGCGTGCCTCGATTTCTTCGGCGCTGGCCTCCTTGTAGGCGGGCACTGTCACGAGGGAGAGTTCGTAAAGCAGAGCGGCCCAGATGTGGCGGATCAGCGCGAGACCGTCTTGCGGGTCTTCTTCCTCCACCGTCTCAGCATCCGGCACGGTGCGCTCTGGCGGGATGCGAAAGCCGGGGGAAATGCCGGTGATCAGGCCAGCGATGAAACCGGCGAGGAAGTCGGAGCCATACGGGCTATCGACGATCTCGGGCACGATGACCGCCTCAAAGGTCAAGGCGTCATCGGTGTCGCGCAGATCCAGCGTTCCAGCCCCGCGCGATGCTAGGGGCCGGTCGTAGCTGTGCCCGACGAGGAGGTGAATATCCTCGTCGGATTTCTCGACCCGATAGGCGAAGGCGCGCGGCTCAATCACTTCCTTCCGGGGACGGCCCTTCTTACCGCCATCGGAGAGAATCGCCCGCTTGCCATAAGGGAAGCGACCGCGAAGGCGGCGCGACTTTCCGCGCCCCGCCCGCAGTTCAAGGTCGCAGGTATCAACACCGCCCCAGAGCATTACGCCACCTCGACGCCGGTCAGCAGTTGCAGTTGCGAGGCCCGCG
>NZ_LJSC01000032.1:0-18734 GCF_001303875.1 Gemmobacter sp. LW-1
CCACATTTGTTGATCTCGGGTTGCGGTCCAGATTTTGGGAGTGTCGATGCCTTTTGCTTCGTCGTATGCGCGGGCGACGTTGAAGGGGAGGCAGTGTTCGTAGATGGCGTAGTTTGCGAATTTGGGGTCGCAGGCGGCGCGGACGGCGTCCCATGCTTCTTTGAGGGAGCCGCCGCGGGCGACGACGCGTTCGACGGGTTTGTAGGTGGAGCGGATGAAGTCTGCGGTATTGGCGATGGCTTTGGCGACCATCTCCTCGCCCACCAGCGCGTCGCCGCGGCCGGGCGCGATGGCGCGGGGCTCAAAGGCCGCGATATTGGCGAGCGTTTCGGGCCAGTCCGTGAAGTGGCCGTCGCCGCAATAGCAGGCGGAATGGTATTCGACGATATCGCCGGTGAACATCACCTCCTGATCGGGCACCCAGATCACCGCGTCACCGGCGGTATGGGCGCGGCCGAGCTTCATGATGTCCACCCGGCGGCGGCCGAGCCAGACCGTCATGCTGTCGGAGAAGGTGGTGGTCGGGCGGGTCAGGCCGGGGATTTCCTCGTGCCCCTGGAACAGACGCGGGAAGCGGCCGAACTCGCTGTCCCAGTCCTCCTGCCCGCGCTCCTCGACCATGGCGGCGGCCACGTCGGACATGATGATTTCCCGCGCGCCATAGGCGCTGGCGCCCAGCACCCGCACCGCGTGGTAATGCGTCAGCACGACATGGCTGATCGGCTTGTCGGTGACCGAGCGCACGCAGTCGATGACCTTGCGCGCCAGACGCGGCGTCGCCTGCGCCTCGACGATCATCACGGACTCATCGCCGATGATCACGCCGGTATTGGGGTCACCCTCGGCGGTGAAGGCGTAAAGCCCCTCGCCGATTTCGGTGAAGCTGATCTTCTTTTCAGACAGGTCGCCCTGCGAGGCAAAGGCCTTGGCCATGGTTCACTCCTTCGCCCAGCCGGGCAGTTCGATGGCGGGCAGCACCTGCCCCGCGCAATCGCCAAATCCGATGCGGTAGCCCGCGCCCTGCGCCGCGCCGCGCAAGACCAGCGTATCGCCGTCCTGAAGGAAGCTGCGCGTTTCGCCGGTCTCCAGCGTCAGCGGTTCCTTCCCGCCCCAGCTCAGCTCCAGCAGCGAGCCGCGCGCGTCCTTCGCGGTGCCCGAGATGGTGCCCGACCCCAGCAGATCGCCCACCCGCATCGCACAGCCCGAGGTCGTGTGATGCGCCAGCTGCTGCGCCGCCGAATAATACATCTCGCGGTAATTGGTGCGCGCGATCACGGTCTCGGCCTTGCCCCCGGGGGCGAGGCTGACCGTCAGTCCGATGTCGTAAAGCATCGGCCCCGGCTCGCGCAGATAGGGCAGCAGCGGGCGTTCGCGCGCGGGCGTCGCCACGCGGAACGGCTCCAGCGCCGCTTTCATCACGATCCAGGGGCTGATCGTCGTCGCCGTCGCCTTGGCCTGGAACGGCCCGAGCGGCTGGTATTCCCAGGCCTGGATATCACGCGCCGACCAGTCGTTCAGCAGCACATAGCCGAAGATCATCTCGTCGGCCTCGGCCACCGAGACCATGCCCTGCGACGGCTGGCCGACGATGGCGCCCATCTCCAGTTCCAGATCGAACCGCGCCGAGGGCGCAAGGCGCGGCAGCGCCTCGTCCGGCCCCTTCACCTGCCCCCAGGGCCGGGTGACCGGCGTGCCCGAGACCACCACCGACGAGGCCCGGCCGTTATAGCCGATCGGGATCGACAGCCAGTTCGGCGGCAGCGCATTCTCGGCGCCGCGGAACATGGTGCCCACATTCACCGCATGGTTCTTGCCGGCGTAGAAATCGGTATATTCCGCCACCGCGAAGGGCATCAGCAGCCGCGCGCCCGCCTGCGGCACCAGATGCGGCGCCACCATGGCACGATGCGCCGGGTCCGACAAAAGGTCGGTCAGCCGTGCCCGCAGCGCCGCCCAGACCGCAGGCCCCGCCGCCATCACCGCATTCCAGGCGGGGGCCGCGAACAGCGCCGGGTCCAGCCCGTGATCCACCGCGCCCACATCGAGGATCATATCCCCGATGGCCACCCCCATCCGCGCGCCCCGGCCATCGTCGAAGACGCCACAGGGCAGGTTCTGGATCGGGAAGTCGGTGTCGCCCTGCGCCGAGGCCAGCCAGCTTTGCTGCGTCATGCCTTGATCCCCGGCGTGCCGTCGAATTTCTTTTCAAGGCTGTCCCAGCAATCGACGTAATCGTCCTGCAGCGGCGCCTCTTTCGCGGCAAATTCCGTCAGATGCTGCGGGAAGCGGGTCTCGAACATGAACTGCATGGTCTCGGCCTGGTAATGCGGCACCATCGGCTCGTTCGACCCATGTTCGAAGGCGTTGCGATCCGGCCCGTGCGGCAGCATCATGTTGTGCAGCGAGATGCCCCCCGGCACAAAACCCTGCGGTTTCGCATCATAGATGCCATAGATGTTGCCCATCAGCTCGGACATGATGTTCTTGTGATACCATGGCGGGCGGAAGCTGTGCTCGGCCACCATCCAGCGGTCGCGGAACAGCACGAAGTCGATGTTCGCCGTCCCCTCCTGCCCCGAGGGCGCGGTCAGAACCGTGAAGATCGACGGATCGGGATGGTCGAACAGGATGGCGCCCACCGGGCTGTAGGTGCGCAGGTCGTATTTGTAGGCGCAGTAATTGCCGTGCCAGGCCACCACATCCAGCGGGCTGTGGTCGATGAAGGTCTCGTGGAACTGGCCGCACCATTTGATCACCACGCGGCTGCGGGCCGCGCGGTCCTCGAAGGCCGCCACCGGGCATTTGAAGTCGCGCGGATTGGCAAGGCAGTTCGCCCCGATCGGGCCGCGGCCCGGCAGGTCGAACTTCTGGCCGTAATTCTCGCACACGAAGCCCCGCGCCGGGCCGTCCGGCAGTTCCACCCGGTAGACCAGACCGCGCGGGATGATGGCAATCTCCTTCGGCTCCAGGTCAATGATGCCCAGTTCCGTGCAGAAGCGCAGCCTGCCCTCCTGCGGCACCACCAGCAATTCGCTGTCGGCCGAGAAGAAATACTCGTCCTCCATCGACTGCGTCACCAGATAGACATGGCTCGCCATGCCCACCTGCGTGTTCACATCCCCCGCCGTCGTCATCGTACGCATCCCCGTGATCCAGGTCAGCGCCCCGTCCCCCACCGGCACAGGGTCCCAGCGGTACTGCCCCAGCGAGATCACATCCGGGTCGATATGCGGCGCCGATTTCCAGTAAGGCACCGCGATCTTCGTGAACCGGCCCACATGTTTCACCGAAGGCCGGATCCGGTAGCACCAGGTCCGTTCGTTCTGCCCCCGCGGCGCCGTGAAGGCCGTGCCCGAAAGCTGCTCGGCATAAAGACCGTATTCACACTTCTGCGGGCTGTTCTGCCCCTGCGGCAGCGCCCCCGGCAGCGCCTCGGTCTCGAAGTCATTGCCAAAGCCCGGCATGTAACCCGCATGCGGGCCGGTCACGGCAGTCGAGCGGATCATCCCGCCCGGCAGGGTCTGGTTCGTCATGGCGCGGCCTCCGTTCATGCTGCCCTCCGGCAGGATGTGCGGATAATTAGTTGCATATGCAACAAAGTCAAGCTATTTATTGCAAATGCAACGAACAGACCCGACCCCCCGGACCCTGACCCGCAGCCCGCAGGACAGAACACCGCCAGGAGCGCCGCCCATGATCCGCCTCTTCGACTACTGGCGCTCCTCCGCCAGCTACCGCCTGCGCATCGCCCTCGGCCTCGCCGGCCTCTCCTGGCACAGCCTCCCCGTCGACCTGACCACAGGCCAGCAGTGCGACCCGGAGCACCTGGCCCGAAACCCGCAGGGCCTCGTCCCCGTCCTCGAAATCGACGACCTCACCCTCACCCAATCCCTCGCCATCATCGAATATCTCGACGAGACCCGCGGCCTCGGCCTCCTCCCGGGACCCGCCGCCAACCGCGCCCGCATCCGCGCCGTCGCACATGCCATCGCCATGGATATCCACCCCGTCTGCAACCTCCGCGTCGCCCGCTACGCAGTCGCGCAGTCAAACGGCGGCATCACTATGGAAACCTGGATGCGTGACATGATCACTCCGGGCCTCATCGCCCTCGAAAACATGGTCGACACCGGAAACCACTGCATCGGACAAACCCTCACGCTCGCCGACATCTGCCTCGTCCCACAAATCTACAACGCACGCAGATGGAACATCGATCTCAAAAATCTCCCAAACCTCAACCGCATCACAACATTCCTCGAAAACCTCAAACCATTCGCTAACGCTCATCCAAACCTCGCGCCGCATCAGGCCTCAGCGGGCGGCAGGTAGTTCAGCGCCTCGGCATATTCGGTACGCAGGACGGCCAGCATCTCGTGCACACCGGCCTCGCCGCCCGAGGCCAGCGCCCAGAGCGGCAGCCGGCCGAGCATGACACTCCGCGCCCCGCGTGTGGTATAGCGCAGGACATCAAGGCCACGCTTCACGCCGCTGTCCGCCAGAACAGTCAGGCGCCCCGCAACCGCGCTGATGATCTGCGGCAGGACGTCGATGGGCGCAGGGGCGGCGTCGAAATTCCGGGCGCCGTGCGAGGAAACGACAATGCCGTCAGCACCGGCCTCAGCCGCGCGCCGTGCATCGTCGGGCGACAGGATGCCCTTCAGGATCAGCGTGCCGGACCAGCGGTCGCGCAGCCAGGCAACGTGATCCCAGTTCAGTCCCGGCATCAGCGACAGGCGCGGATCGACGGGCGGGCCAATCAGGCGCGGGCGCATGCCTTCGGGATAATTGTCCATCTGCGGGATACCTCCACGCAGCACTTGCGGCAGCATCACCCCGGCCAGCCAGTTGGGGCGCAGCGCAAGATCGGTCAGGCTGCGCGCGCAAATGCGAAAAGGCATGTTGAAGCCGCTTTGCAGGTTCCATTCCTTGCGCGCCCCGGCGGGCGTGTCGACCGTCATCACCAGCACCCGCACCCCGGCATTTCGGGCCCTGGCCAGCAGCGCCTCGGTGAAGCTCAGCTCACGCCAGAGGTAAATCTGCATCCAGATTGCAGTTTCGGGCGCGGCGCGGGCGATATCATCCACCCCGCTGACCGATTGGGTGGACAGGGAAAACGGGATGCCCGCCGCCCCGGCCGCCCGCGCCAGTGCGGCCTCGCCCTGCCGATGCACCAGCCCGGCCATGGCTGTGGGGGCGATGATGAAGGGGGCAGCGTATCGCTGGCCGAACAGGGTGCAGCCGGTGTCCGGCCCGGTGCGCCCCTGCAAGACCTGCGGCACGATCCCGGCCGCATCCAGCCGGGTACGCAAGGCCCGCAGGCTGGCTTCCTCACCCACGCCCCGGTCGATGTAATCGAACAGCCCGCGCGGCAGGCGACGGCGCGCATGGCACCGGGCCGCATCGAAACTGAGGAAGGTCGCCATTTCAGGCGCTCACCACCCAGATGACCTCGGCATCTTCGTCCCCTGCCGTCGTCCAGCAATGCGGGACATTGCCGTCGTAATAGACGGAATCGCCGGGGCCGAGTTCCAGCGGCTCATAGACTTTGGAGTGCAGCAACATCCGGCCCGAAACGACCCAGAGGAAGATTTCGGCGTCCGATTGCGGCCAGACCGGGTAATCGGTTGTGCTCCGGGCGGTCACACGCGTGCGCACCGGCACCATGCGCTTGTTCTTCAGTTCGCTGCACAGCAGGCGGTTCTGGCAGGATTGCGAGGTATGCGCCTTGCCCTCGCCCTGACGGCTGACCGCGCGGCGCCCCGGCGCGGTAGCGACCCGGCTGGGCGCCAGCAGTTCGGCGGGCTCGACACCGAAACCCGATGCAATTTTCACAAGAGTTGAAACGGTGGGCGACAGTTCGTTGCGCTCGATCTTCGACAGGGTGGAGGCGGCCACACCGGACAGGCGCGCGCATTCCTGAAGCGTCAGCCCGCGGGTCTTGCGCAGACCGATGATTCGCTCGCCGATCGCCTCTTCGGCGGGCTCCGCAGGCTCGCTTGCCGCAAGCGTTTCCGTCTGACTCAGAAGCGTCTGACCGCTGACCAGCATTGCACACCTTTCAAACAGCGCCCTGTCACCCGGGCCGGATCAATATTTCGCGTAACCCGCTTCACCCGAAGGCTTATGCCGGACCGCGCTGACGGTCTTCGCGGGGTGTTCCTCACCCATGCATGCATCTTAGCGAAACATCGGTCAAAAAGGAAATGCAGTTTTCGTATAATAAAATTATTGACGAAACGAGAATTTTTGCACAGGCTTTTTCCCAGGCGCGGAACAGCCGCCACAACGAAATCCAAAGCCGACGGGGAAAATATATGAGCTATTTCCGTAAGATGCGCCTTGGCGCAATGACTGCTTGCGCCCTGATCATCGGGGGGGTCGCGGCCCATGCCGAAACCGTGCGCTTCGCCCATGTCGATGGCGAAGGCGATCTGCTGGCCAATACCTACTGGACCTATACAGAGGTTTTCTCCAGCTCGCTCGCCGCGCAGACCGGCGGCAAATATGAGGTGCAGGTGTTTCCCAACGGCCAGATGGGCGATCTGGAGTCGCTGGCCGAACAGAACGTCCGCGGTTCGCTGCAAATGGTGGGCGGGCTGAATGCCGGGCACCTTGCCGCCTATGCGCCTGTCGCGTCGGTGCTGGAGCTGCCCTACAGCTTTCCCTCGACCGCCGTGGCGCGTGAGGTGCTGAACGGGCCGTTCGGGCAGAAGCTGTCTGATCTGGTCGCCGAACAATCGGGCGTGCGCATCCTTGCCTATCTGCCCTCGGCCTTCCGCAACTTCTCGTCCTCGACCAAGCTGATCAAGTCGCCCGCCGACATGAAAGGCATGAAGATGCGCACACAGCAGGTGCCAATTCACGTCGCCATGGTCGAGGCTCTGGGCGCCTCGCCCACGCCGATTGCCTGGGCCGAACTGTACAGCGCGCTTCAGACCGGCGTTGTCGACGGGCAGGAAAACGCGCCCTACACGATGCTGATGGCGAATTTGCAGGAGGTGCAGAAATATTACACGCTGGATCACCACCTGATCAACATGCCGCTGATCACTATCAACGAGGATTACTGGAAGGCTCTGCCCGAAGAGGACAAGCGCGCCTTCAAGGCCGCCGCCGATGAGGCCGCCTTTGCCATGCTGGGCGTGATCGCCGCGAAGGAATCGCAGGATCTGGCCGTGATCCGCAAAGCCGGGGTGGAAATCTACCAGCCGACGCCGGAAGAGTTCCAGCAATTCGTCGATGCAGCGCGCGGGCCGGTGGCCAAGATCCTGGCCCAGACCACGGGGCAGGAAATCATTGACGAGCTGACCGCCGCCGTCGCCGCCGCGCAGGCCAACTGAGCCAACGGTGGGCGGTTCGCCGCCCGCCCCTTCCCTCGGGGTGCCCATGCTTCCGCTACTTGAACGCCTTGCCACGGTCCTGTCGTGGGTCACCTCCGCCGTCGCGCGGGTTCTGCTGCTGATCATCTTCGGCGTGCTGTTTCTTCAGGTTGTGCTGCGCTATGCCTTCGGCTTTTCGCTGCCCTGGCCCGAGGAAGTCTCGCGTTACCTGATGGTCTGGGTCGTGATGCTGGCGGGCAGCCTGCTGGTGCGCGACGACCAGCTGGTGCGCGTCGATTTCTTCGATCACTTCTGGCCGCAACGGCTGCTGGGCTACCGCAACGCAGCCTTCCGCCTGATGCTGGCGGCGATGCTGGCGGTTCTGGTCTGGAAAGGCTTTGAGAATGCGCTGTTCGGTCAGCGCCGTCAGGCGGTCACGCTGGGAATCTCGTTCTTCTGGATCTACCTCTCGGTCCCGGTCGGCGCCGCCCTGATGCTGTTTCACATGCTGGTGCTGACGCTGCGCGATCTGATCCGCGGCCCGGTCGATACCGGCCCCTCCATCCTGAATTCGGAGATCTGACCGATGGACCAGCCGCTTCTTGCCATCGTCGGCCTGTTACTGGCGCTGATGCTTCTGGGCAGTCCCGTGATCTTTGCCATCGGGTTTGCGGGTCTTGCCTATTTCTTCGTGAAACCCGGCATGACCGACATGCTGGATATCTACGCCCACAAGTTCTTCACCGGGATGGATGTGTTCATCTGGCTGTCGATCCCGCTGTTCATCATTGCGGGCGAGATCATGAGCGCCATCGGCATGACCGAGCGGCTGGTGAACCTGTCGCGCCTGCTGGTCGGGCGGCTGCGCGGCGGGCTGGCCTATGTGAACGTCGTGGGGTCCATGATGTTCGCGGGCGTCTCCGGCTCGGCGCTGGCCGACATTTCGGCGCTGGGTCCGGTCGAGATCGAGATGATGGAGAAAGACGGCTACGACAAGGATTTCTCGGCCGCTCTGACTGTCAGCTCCGCCATTCAGGGGCCGATCATCCCGCCTTCGATCCCGCTGATCATGTTCTCGGCGCTGACCAACACCTCAGTCGCGGCGCTGTTCCTTGCGGGTGCCGTACCGGGCATCATGCTGGGGCTGGGCCAGATGGCGCTGATCTTCGTCATGGCGCGGCGGTTCGGCTTCAAGGCCAATCCCATCGCCAACCTGACGCTGGCGGTGGCGCTGAACATCGTCGGCAACGCGTTCTTCGCCATCTTCATGCCGATGATCATCATCGGCGGCATCATCTCGGGCATCTTCACCGCGACCGAGGCGGCGGCGGTGGCCGTGGCCTATGCGCTGCTGGTGGGTTTTCTGGCCTATCGCAACCTCAGCCTCAAGGCGCTGTGGGCCATCCTCGACCGTTCGGCGCGCACCTCGGCCTCGGTTTACCTGATCGTCGGTTTCGCCACGATCATTTCCTGGGTGCTGGCGAATGAACGGCTGCCGAACCAGTTGGGCGATCTGGTGGCGGCCTATAACCTGCAACCCTGGATGCTGCTGCTGGCGCTGAACATCTTCTTCCTCATCAACGGGCTGTGGATTGGCGATTCCGTGCAGCTGCTGCTGTTCGCGCCGCTGTTCACCCCGATCCTCGCACAGATGGGCGTCGATCCGGTGCATTTCGGCGTCATCATGGTGATGAACGTGATGATCGGGCTGATGACACCCCCCTACGGCCTGGCGCTTTACCTCGGCTCGTCGATCTCGGGCGTTTCGCTCGGGCGGATCGTGCGCGCCTCGCTGCCCTTCCTCTGCTCCAACCTCGTGGTGCTGTTGCTGGTGACCTATGTCCCGGCGATTTCGCTGACGCTGCCGCGACTGCTGGGCTTTCTCTGATCGTTAGACCAAGGACCAAGACCATGACTTTGACCAAGGATGACCTGCACGGGCTGTTCACCGCCATCGTGACGCCCTTCACCGCCGACGGCGCGGTGGATTACGAGGCGGTCAAGGCGCTGGTGAAGCGGCAGCTTGCGGCGGGCGCCACCGGGATCGTGCCGATCGGCGGCACCGGCGAATACCCGGCCCTGTCGCGGGGGGAACGCGCGGGCGTGGTTTCGGCCTGTGTCGAGGCAGCAGGCGGCGCCCCGGTGCTGCCCGGTGTGCTTTCTACCGGCTATGAGGATGCACTGGAGGCCGGGCACGATTTTCTTGCGGCGGGGGCTGCCGGTCTGATGCTGGTGACACCCTACTACGCCGTCGGCCCGCAGGAAGGCATGCGCGCCTATTTCGCCCGCTACCGCGATGTGGTGGACCTGCCGCTCATGGCCTATGAAATTCCGCGCCGCACCAATGCGGGGCTGAGCCCGGAAACCTATGGCCGTCTGGCCGAAGATGGCACGATCATTGGCATGAAATTCTCCAACTACGACGTGCCGGGCTTCATCGCCACGCTGCGCGAGGCGGGCGACCAGCTTGCCGTGCTCAGCGGTGAAGAGCCGCTGTTCGCCACCCATGTCGCACTGGGTGCGAAGGGTGGCGTGCTGGCCTCGGCCTCGCTTTACCCGGAATACTGGATCAAGGTCTTTGACCTTGCCCGCAGCGGCGATCTGGCCGGGGCGCTGGAGATGCAGCACCGCATCGACCCGGTGCTGACGGCGATCTACCGCGAAACCAATCCCGGCCCGCTGAAGGCGCTGATGAAGATGGCCGGGCAGGATGTCGGCCCGGTGCGCCTGCCGCTGACTGCCCCTTCGGCCGAGACGATGGCGATGCTGACCGCCGTTCTGGGCCGCATCGGGCAAAGTGAGGCCGCCTGACCATGACCGCCGATTCCGCGCTGCTGTCCGAACTTGCCGCGATCCTCGGGCCGAAGGGGCTGCTGACCGAAGCGGCGGACATTGCCCCCTATGTCACCGATTTTCGTGCCCGTCGCAGCGGCACGGCGCTTGCCGTCCTGCTGCCTGCCACGACAGAAGAAGCCGCGGCGGCCATCCGGGCGGTCACGGCACGCGGCATCGCGGTGTTCCCGCAGGGGGGCAACACCGGCCTTTGCTATGGCGCGGTGCCGCAGGCGGGGGTGGTGATCGGGCTGAAACGGATGCGCCGGTTGCGGCAGGCCGACCTGCATTCCGGCCTGCTAACCGTCGATGCGGGGATGACGCTGGCCGAGGTCCATGCCGAGGCCGAAAAGCTGAACCTGCAATTCCCGCTTTACCTTGGGTCTGAGGGCACGGCGCAGATCGGCGGTCTGATCGCGACCAATGCAGGCGGCACCGGCGTGCTGCGCTATGGCGCGATGCGTGATCTGGTGGCGGGGGTGGAACTGGTGCTGGCCGACGGGCGCGTGCTGTCCGATCTGGGTGGTCTGCGCAAGAACAACACCGGCTATTCCATGACTCAGCTTGTCGCCGGGTCCGAGGGCACCCTGGGCGTGATTACCGGCGCGGTGCTGCGCCTTGCGCCCCGGATGCAAAGCCGCGCCGATTGCTGGCTGGGCTTCGCCTCGGTCAATCAGGCGCTGGAGGTGGCGACGCGCATCCGTGCCGCTTTCGGCACTCTGGTCGAGGCATTGGAACTGATCGACCGTGCGGAAGCCAGCTATGTGGTGCGCCACTTCCCTGACATCCGCATGCCGCTGGCGGCGCTTCCTGACTGGTCGCTGATGGTGCAACTGGCATCCTCGCGTGCCAAAGACGCCCTTGTGGCGCAGCTTGAAACCCTGCTCGCGACAGCGATGGACGAAGGGTTGATCGCCGATGCGGTGGTTGCCCAGAACGAGGCGCAGGCCGAAAACATCTGGCATTTCCGTCACTCGGTAACCGAGGCGAACAAGCTGACCGGGGTGGGCGTGGTACTGGATACTTCGGTCCGACCCTCCGAGGTGGCGGGCTTCATCGCCGATGCCGACCGCGTGGCCGCCGCGCGGTTTCCGCAGGCCGAACGCGCCATCGTCGCGCATCTGGCCGATGGCAATGTACACTACATCCTGATGTTCCCGCGTGATTTCTGGACCGCCCTCCCCGACAAGGAGGCGATGGAACTGGAGGTCGAGCGTGCCATTCACGACGTGGCCATCGCCCATGGCGGCAGTTTTTCCGCCGAACATGGCATCGGCCGCAAGCTGACGGAGGAAATGGCGCGGCTCGTCGATCCTGTGCGGCTGGAGCTGATGGCGGGGATCAGGGCGGTCTTTGACCCGCAGGGCCTGATGAATCCCGGCGCATTGCTGCCACCCGGCGGCTGAACGCCCCCCGACCCAAGGCCCGGACAGCGGATCGCCCCGTGTGCGATCCGCTTTTGCAATCTGAACGCTGGTAAAGCGCGCAGAAGCGCGGCAATATGCTTGCAAAACGCGCAAAAGCCGGATGCACGAAGATGCCCCGGTTGCCCAGCCTGAAGCCGGATCGCCCGGCGGGTCGACCCCTGCCGCTCATCAGGCTACACCGGGCTTTGTAACGTTTTTATGACAGGCTGCCGTAGCAAGGCCGAATTGGCCGCGGATCAAGAGACAAGATGACCGAAAGCTCTCCCCTGCTGTTCCTGATCCATGTTTCCGGCGCTGCCGCGCTGCTGCTGTGGGCGGTGCGCCTTGTGCGCACCGGGGTGGAGCGTGGTTGGTCAGTGCAATTGCGCAAGCTGTTGCGGCATGGGGCGGAGAACCGGCTTTTCTCTGCCGGCATCGGCATCATGGCGGCGGTTCTGCTGCAAAGCTCTACCGCCGTTGCGATTCTGACCGCGAATTTCGTGGCCTCCGGCGCGCTTCCTGCGGTGGCGGGGCTGGCGACCATGCTGGGCGCCGATGTGGGGTCGGCCATCGTGGCGCAGCTTCTGATGACCCGCGCCGACTGGCTGGTGCCGCTCTTGCTGATCGGCGGGGTCGGGCTGTTCCTGAAGGGCAAACAGCGTCATTCGCGTATGGGCGGGCGCATCCTGATCGGGCTGGCGCTGGTTTTCGTGTCCCTGTCGATGCTGCGCGATGCGACAGAGCCGTTGCGGGACAGCCCGGCGCTGGTTGCGGCCATGGGCTATCTGGGCGGCGATCCGATGACGGCCTTCGTCATCGGCGCGTTACTGGCGTGGATGATGTATTCCTCGGTCGCAGCGGTGCTGCTGTTCGTCACACTGGCGGCGCAGGGCGTGCTGCCTGTCACGGCGGGCGTCGCCATGGTGCTGGGCGCCAATCTGGGCGGTGCAGTTATCGCCTATATGCTGACACTCGGCGCAGAACTTGCGGCACGGCGGGTAATCCTTGCCAATCTGGTGCTGCGCGGCGGCGGGGCCCTGATTGCACTGATCCTGCTGCTGCTGCTGGCGCCACCGCTGGAAATGATCGGCACCACGCCCGCCCGGCAGGTGATCAACCTGCATCTGCTGTTCAACCTTGCACTGGCCCTGATCGCGCTGCCGCTCGTTGGCCCAATCCTGCGTGCGGTATCCGCCTGGGTGCAGGCCCCAGCTGATGCTGCGCAACTGACCCGGCTGTCCGCGCTCGACCCGGTGGCATTGACCAAGCCTGACCGGGCGCTGGCCTGCACCGCACGCGAGGTGCTGATGATGGGCGAGATGGTCGAGGCAATGCTGCGGCCCGTCATCTCGCTTTTCCAGAAATGGGATGACGACACGGCCGCCGCCATCAAGACCAAAGAGGCCGAAATCAGCCGGATGCACCTTGAGGTGAAGCTGTATCTGGCCCGCATCCAGCGCGCGGCACCGGATGAGGATACCAATGGCCGTGTGATGGAACTGGCGGAAATGGCAGTCAACATGGATGGCGCCAGCAACACGATCAGCGATTCCATCGTGGGTCTGGCCAAGCGGCTGGATCAGGAGGGCACGCGCTTTTCCACGACCGGCTGGAAGGAGCTATGCGATTTCCACGACCGTGTCCTGTCTAACGCGCAGGCCGCGCTGAACGTGCTGATGACGCTGAACCCCGATGCCGCCCGCGCGCTGGTCGAGGAAAAGGACCATGTGCGCGATCTGGAACAACAGTTGCAGCGGTCGCATCTGGAACGACTGCGCGAGGGGCTTTCCGAAAGCATCGAGACCTCAAGCGTGCATCAGGAGACATTGCGCGCGCTGAAACAGGTGAACTCGGCCTTCACCATGATCGCCTATCCGATCCTGTCGGAAACCGGCGACCTGCTGTCGAGTCGGCTCAGCAAGGCAAGCTGAACCGCCTCAGACCAGCGCGCCCAGAACCACACCTGCCCCGACCAGCGCGCCCCCCGCCAGCATCCAGAGCGCGGGATGCAGCGGGCGTTTCGGCTCTGCCTCCGGGCGCGACTGACGCACAAGCTGCGCCTCGACCAGGGCGGGCAATTTCGGACCGAACCGGCCCAGAACCTGCGCCGTCTGCACCAGATCGCGCAACAGGGCGCGAGGGCCGATGTTGGTCTTGATATAGCCCTCGACCACCGGGTGGGCGACCTGCCAGATGTTGATATGCGGGTCCAGACCACGCGCCACGCCCTCAACCACCACCATGGTGCGCTGCAACAGGATAAGCTCGGTCCGGGTCTGCATTCCGAAGCGTTCCGTCACCTCGAACAGATAGGCCAGCAGCCGCGCCATCGAAATGCGGCTGGCGTCCATGCCGAAGATCGGCTCGCCCACCACGCGCAGCGCGCGTGCAAATTCGTCGATGTCGCGGTCCGCGGGCACATAGCCGGCCTCAAAATGCACCTCGGCGACGCGGCGGTAATCCTTGCGGATGAAGCCGAACAGGATCTCGGCATAAACGCGGCGGGTATAGTCATCCAGCCGCCCCATGATCCCGAAATCATAGGCGATGATCGCACCATCGGCCCCGACCTTCAGGTTGCCCTGATGCATGTCGGCGTGGAAATAGCCGTCGCGCAGCGCATGGCTCAGGAACAGTTCCAGCACCCGCGCGCCCAGCGCCACGCGGTCATGCCCGGCAGCATCCAGCGCGGCATTGTCGGCCAGCGCGATACCCTCGGCCCAGCCCAGCGTCATCACATTGCGGCTGGACAGCGCCCAGACGGGTTTCGGCACCCGGAATCCCGCATCGCCTTCGGTATTGGCCGCAAATTCGGCGGCGGCGGCGGCTTCCAGCCGCAGGTCAAGTTCGCCCATCACCACGCCCTCGAAATGGGCGATGACATCCTTGGGCCGCAACCGGCGCGAGGCGGGCGAGATCAGTTCGATCGCCTGCGCGGCGAACCAGAAGGCATCAATGTCCTTGCGAAAGGCGCGTTCGATGCCCGGACGCAAGACCTTGACCGCCACTTCCTCGCCGGTATCGGCCAGACGCGCACGATGCACCTGCGCGATAGAGGCGGCAGCCACAGGTTCGGAAAATTCGCTGAACTCCGCCGGGACCGAGATACCCAACTCGTCCTCCACCATCCGCTTGGCGGTTTCCACCGGGAAGGGGGGCAGCTTGTCTTGCAGGTATTTCAGCTGCTCGGCCAGTTCCTCACCCACGATGTCAGGGCGGGTCGAAAGGATCTGGCCGAACTTGATATAGGCCGGACCCAGCGCGGTCAGCGCGCGGGTCGTCGGCGGCAGCGAAGGGTCGCCCTTCAGCCCCAGCCATTTGAACGGCCAGCCCAGCACGCGTGCGACGGCACGCAGACGCGGCGGCGCATCCATCGCAGCCAGAACCTGCCCGATGGCGCCCGTGCGTTCCATCGTGGCCAGCGTCCGTACGAGGCGGATGATGTTGTGCGGCCCGCGCATCAGATCTTCCAGCCGGAATGCAGCGCGGCAATGCCCATGGTCAGGTTGCGATACTTCACCTGCCCGAAGCCCGCCTGCCGGATCATCCCGGCAAAGGTTTCCTGATCAGGAAACTTACGGATGCTTTCCACCAGATACTGATAGCTGTCACGGTCCCCCGCGATCACCTGCCCCATCACCGGGATCAGGTTGAAGCTGTAAAGGTCATAGGCTTTCTGCATCAGATCATTGGGGATCTGACTGAATTCCAGCACCATCAGCCGCCCGCCGGGGCGCAGCACACGGAACGCCTCGTTCAGCGCATCCTGCACGCGGGTCACGTTCCGGATGCCGAAGCTGATCGTGTAGACATCGAAGGTATTGGCCTTGAAGGGCAGCGCCATCGCATCGCCCACCACCCAATCCAGCCGGTCGGCCATGCTTTCCGCCTCGGCCCGCTGACGGCCTTCGACGAGCATCGACTCGGTCATGTCCAGCACGGTGGCATGGGCGCCCGGCGCGCGCTTGAGATAGCGGAAGGACACATCGCCCGTGCCGCCCGCCACATCCAGAAGCTTCGTCCCCGGACGCGGGGCCAGCCAGTCCATCATCGCATCCTTCCAGATGCGGTGGATGCCAAGGCTCATGGCGTCGTTCATCACGTCGTATTTGCTGGCGACGCGGGTGAAGACACCATGCACCATCCCGGCCTTTTCGGCCTCATTCACCGTCTGAAAGCCGAAATGGGTGGTTTTCTGATCGTCGGTCATCGGATACTCGCAGGGCTTGCCGTCGCGGCGCTGGACCCCCTTATAGGCCAGAGCGCGCCCGCCGCAATGCGCCGATCTGTCCGAAGGGGAAACCATGCCCGAACTGCCCGAGGTTGAAACCGTCCGCCGTGGCCTTTTGCCGGTGATGGAGGGGCAGGTGATCGCCCGCGCGCAGGTGAACCGCCCCGACCTGCGCTGGCCCTTCCCGCCCGGCATGGCCGACCGGCTGACCGGGGCCAGGGTGAACACCCTGCGGCGTCGGTCAAAATACATCCTGGCCGATCTTTCGACCGGCGAGACGCTGCTGATCCATCTGGGCATGTCGGGGCGCATGTTGATTTCCGGGACGCAGGTGGGCGGTTTTCACCATGACCACCCCGCGCCTGCCAAGCATGATCATGTCGTGCTGGATATGGATGGGGGCGCCCGCGTCACCTTTAACGATGCCCGCCGCTTTGGCGCGATGGATCTGCTGCCGACGGCGGGGGCCGAGGCGCATCCGCTGTTGTCCGTGCTGGGGCCGGAGCCTCTGGGCAACGATTTCCACGAGCATTATCTGGCCTCCCGCCTGAAAGGCCGTGCCACGCCAGTCAAATCGGCACTGCTGGATCAACACCTGGTGGCGGGGCTGGGGAACATCTACGTCTGCGAGGTGCTGTTCCGCGCCGGTATCCACCCTGCCCGCTTTGCGCGCGACATTTCGCCCGCAGAGGCCGCGCGCCTTGTGCCGCTGATCCGCGAGGTTCTGGCCGAAGCGATCGAGGCGGGCGGCTCGTCGCTGAAGGATTACCGGCAAGCCGATGGCGAACTGGGCTATTTCCAGCACAGTTTCCGGGTCTATGACCGCGAGGGTCAGCCCTGCACGACGCCCGATTGCACGGCACATCTGCACCGGATAGTGCAATCGGGGCGGTCAAGCTTCTTCTGCCCCGTCTGCCAGAAGTAACGTCGGGACTGCGGGCTTGCACGTTTCCGTGAGGCTGATAGGACTCGGCCCAGACCAAAGGGGAGCCTCCGCATGGCCTATGAAACGCTGATCGTCGAGATCGAGGATTATATCGCGCTGATCCGCCTGAACCGGCCGGACGCGCTGAATGCGCTGAACAGCAAGCTGCTTTCCGAACTGGCGGTGGCGCTGGGTGAGGCCGACAAGGACGATTCGGTGCGCTGCATCGTGATCACCGGATCGGAAAAAGCCTTTGCCGCCGGGGCCGACATCAAGGAAATGTCGGAAAAATCCTTTGTCGAAATGTTCGGCGAGGATTTCTTCGCCCGCGAATCCGACGCCATCATGCGCACCCGCAAGCCGATCATTGCGGCCGTTTCCGGCTATGCGCTGGGCGGCGGCTGCGAACTGGCCATGGCCTGTGATTTCATCATCGCCTCGGACACCGCGAAATTTGGCCAGCCCGAGATCAACCTTGGCGTGGTGGCCGGAATCGGCGGCACCCAGCGCCTGACCCGCTTTGTCGGCAAGTCGAAGTCGATGGACATGCACCTGACCGGCCGCTTCATGGATGCCGCCGAGGCCGAACGCTCGGGCCTGGTCAGTCGCGTGGTCCCCGCCAAGGATCTGCTGACAGAAGCGAAGAAGGCCGCCGCCAAGATCGCCGAGAAATCCATGCTGACCAGCATGGCGGTGAAGGAATGCGTGAACCGCAGCTATGAAACCACGCTGCGCGAGGGCATCCTGTTCGAACGCCGGGTGTTCCATGCCCTGTTCGCGACCGAGGATCAGAAGGAAGGCATGGCCGCCTTCCTTGAAAAGCGGCAGCCGCAGTTCCGCGACCGCTGATTCCACTTCCCTTCGCCGGGAATCTGACCTATAGGCCCACGGTACATGCGCGTGGGCCCGCTTAGGCAAGAATCATGACCTTCCCCGAGGGGACGGTTGCCTTGGGTCTATTGCAGCAACCGCAACATACGACCCGAAGGATTCAGCCCATGGCCAATACGCCCCAGTCCAAGAAACGCGCCCGTCAGTCCGAAGCGCGTTATGCCGTCAACAAGGCCCGCCGCTCGCGCATCCGTACCTACCTGCGCAAGGTCGAGGAAGCCATTGCCTCGGGCGACCAGACCGCTGCCGCCGAAGCCCTGAAGAATGCCCAGCCGGAACTGGCCCGCGGCGTCACCAAAGGCGTGCTGCACAAGAACACCGTGGCGCGCAAAATGTCGCGTCTGGCCTCGCGCGTGAAGGCTCTGAACGCCTGATCTGCCCGAATCTGCCGTGACATGAAGGTCACGCCCTAAGCGCGCCAAATGGCGCGCTTTTTGCGTTTTCAAGCCCATTTTCACGCATTTTCAGCGTTTCTTCATGGGTTCGTGGCACGTTTGCACGCGACTCGGGATTCGCTGCCACAAAGTTCTGTCAACAACGAAGTTCGGTTGCAGGCGCCGCGTGCGGCGGGCTAGCTTGGCCCTGCGATTCCGCTGTCCTGGGGGACAACCAAGATCGTGATCCGAATCCACGGGCTGCCGCCCTGCATGCTGCCCATGCAGGGAACCGGGCTTTGATCGCGGTCACTTATGACATGGCCTGCGCTATTTTTGCGCAGAATACGCCATTTGGCGCACATGACCGGAGCTTCCGGCCGTGGCGTGCCCGTCGTTCCCCCCTGATCACGCGAAAAGCGCGCGGCATTGCCGCGAAGTATGTGGGGATCGGGCGCCGTATGCGCCCCAACGTAGCCAAAAGAACGGCACGGGACGGGTTGAAAAGAGAATGACAAACGAGACTTGGGGCGAGATTCGTGAGCAACTGGAAAAAAGGCTGGGCAAGCACAACTACACGACCTGGATCGAGCCGCTGAAGCTTTCCGCGCTGAAGAACGGCGTCGCGCATTTCGAAGTGCCGACCACCTTCTTCGGTGACTGGGTGTCGCGCAACTATGGCGAACATATCCGCACCCATCTGAACGCAGCCGGGGCCGAGATCGTCCGCTTGGAATTTGCCGTGGGTTCCGC
>NZ_LJSC01000033.1:0-54977 GCF_001303875.1 Gemmobacter sp. LW-1
CCACATTTGTTGATCTCGGGTTGCGGTCCAGATTTTGGGAGTGTCGATGCCTTTTGCTTCGTCGTATGCGCGGGCGACGTTGAAGGGGAGGCAGTGTTCGTAGATGGCGTAGTTTGCGAATTTGGGGTCGCAGGCGGCGCGGACGGCGTCCCATGCTTCTTTGAGGGAGCCGCCGCGGGCGACGACGCGTTCGACGGGTTTGTAGGTGGAGCGGATGAAGTCTGCGGTATTGGCGATGGCTTTGGCGACCATCTCCTCGCCCACCAGCGCGTCGCCGCGGCCGGGCGCGATGGCGCGGGGCTCAAAGGCCGCGATATTGGCGAGCGTTTCGGGCCAGTCCGTGAAGTGGCCGTCGCCGCAATAGCAGGCGGAATGGTATTCGACGATATCGCCGGTGAACATCACCTCCTGATCGGGCACCCAGATCACCGCGTCACCGGCGGTATGGGCGCGGCCGAGCTTCATGATGTCCACCCGGCGGCGGCCGAGCCAGACCGTCATGCTGTCGGAGAAGGTGGTGGTCGGGCGGGTCAGGCCGGGGATTTCCTCGTGCCCCTGGAACAGACGCGGGAAGCGGCCGAACTCGCTGTCCCAGTCCTCCTGCCCGCGCTCCTCGACCATGGCGGCGGCCACGTCGGACATGATGATTTCCCGCGCGCCATAGGCGCTGGCGCCCAGCACCCGCACCGCGTGGTAATGCGTCAGCACGACATGGCTGATCGGCTTGTCGGTGACCGAGCGCACGCAGTCGATGACCTTGCGCGCCAGACGCGGCGTCGCCTGCGCCTCGACGATCATCACGGACTCATCGCCGATGATCACGCCGGTATTGGGGTCACCCTCGGCGGTGAAGGCGTAAAGCCCCTCGCCGATTTCGGTGAAGCTGATCTTCTTTTCAGACAGGTCGCCCTGCGAGGCAAAGGCCTTGGCCATGGTTCACTCCTTCGCCCAGCCGGGCAGTTCGATGGCGGGCAGCACCTGCCCCGCGCAATCGCCAAATCCGATGCGGTAGCCCGCGCCCTGCGCCGCGCCGCGCAAGACCAGCGTATCGCCGTCCTGAAGGAAGCTGCGCGTTTCGCCGGTCTCCAGCGTCAGCGGTTCCTTCCCGCCCCAGCTCAGCTCCAGCAGCGAGCCGCGCGCGTCCTTCGCGGTGCCCGAGATGGTGCCCGACCCCAGCAGATCGCCCACCCGCATCGCACAGCCCGAGGTCGTGTGATGCGCCAGCTGCTGCGCCGCCGAATAATACATCTCGCGGTAATTGGTGCGCGCGATCACGGTCTCGGCCTTGCCCCCGGGGGCGAGGCTGACCGTCAGTCCGATGTCGTAAAGCATCGGCCCCGGCTCGCGCAGATAGGGCAGCAGCGGGCGTTCGCGCGCGGGCGTCGCCACGCGGAACGGCTCCAGCGCCGCTTTCATCACGATCCAGGGGCTGATCGTCGTCGCCGTCGCCTTGGCCTGGAACGGCCCGAGCGGCTGGTATTCCCAGGCCTGGATATCACGCGCCGACCAGTCGTTCAGCAGCACATAGCCGAAGATCATCTCGTCGGCCTCGGCCACCGAGACCATGCCCTGCGACGGCTGGCCGACGATGGCGCCCATCTCCAGTTCCAGATCGAACCGCGCCGAGGGCGCAAGGCGCGGCAGCGCCTCGTCCGGCCCCTTCACCTGCCCCCAGGGCCGGGTGACCGGCGTGCCCGAGACCACCACCGACGAGGCCCGGCCGTTATAGCCGATCGGGATCGACAGCCAGTTCGGCGGCAGCGCATTCTCGGCGCCGCGGAACATGGTGCCCACATTCACCGCATGGTTCTTGCCGGCGTAGAAATCGGTATATTCCGCCACCGCGAAGGGCATCAGCAGCCGCGCGCCCGCCTGCGGCACCAGATGCGGCGCCACCATGGCACGATGCGCCGGGTCCGACAAAAGGTCGGTCAGCCGTGCCCGCAGCGCCGCCCAGACCGCAGGCCCCGCCGCCATCACCGCATTCCAGGCGGGGGCCGCGAACAGCGCCGGGTCCAGCCCGTGATCCACCGCGCCCACATCGAGGATCATATCCCCGATGGCCACCCCCATCCGCGCGCCCCGGCCATCGTCGAAGACGCCACAGGGCAGGTTCTGGATCGGGAAGTCGGTGTCGCCCTGCGCCGAGGCCAGCCAGCTTTGCTGCGTCATGCCTTGATCCCCGGCGTGCCGTCGAATTTCTTTTCAAGGCTGTCCCAGCAATCGACGTAATCGTCCTGCAGCGGCGCCTCTTTCGCGGCAAATTCCGTCAGATGCTGCGGGAAGCGGGTCTCGAACATGAACTGCATGGTCTCGGCCTGGTAATGCGGCACCATCGGCTCGTTCGACCCATGTTCGAAGGCGTTGCGATCCGGCCCGTGCGGCAGCATCATGTTGTGCAGCGAGATGCCCCCCGGCACAAAACCCTGCGGTTTCGCATCATAGATGCCATAGATGTTGCCCATCAGCTCGGACATGATGTTCTTGTGATACCATGGCGGGCGGAAGCTGTGCTCGGCCACCATCCAGCGGTCGCGGAACAGCACGAAGTCGATGTTCGCCGTCCCCTCCTGCCCCGAGGGCGCGGTCAGAACCGTGAAGATCGACGGATCGGGATGGTCGAACAGGATGGCGCCCACCGGGCTGTAGGTGCGCAGGTCGTATTTGTAGGCGCAGTAATTGCCGTGCCAGGCCACCACATCCAGCGGGCTGTGGTCGATGAAGGTCTCGTGGAACTGGCCGCACCATTTGATCACCACGCGGCTGCGGGCCGCGCGGTCCTCGAAGGCCGCCACCGGGCATTTGAAGTCGCGCGGATTGGCAAGGCAGTTCGCCCCGATCGGGCCGCGGCCCGGCAGGTCGAACTTCTGGCCGTAATTCTCGCACACGAAGCCCCGCGCCGGGCCGTCCGGCAGTTCCACCCGGTAGACCAGACCGCGCGGGATGATGGCAATCTCCTTCGGCTCCAGGTCAATGATGCCCAGTTCCGTGCAGAAGCGCAGCCTGCCCTCCTGCGGCACCACCAGCAATTCGCTGTCGGCCGAGAAGAAATACTCGTCCTCCATCGACTGCGTCACCAGATAGACATGGCTCGCCATGCCCACCTGCGTGTTCACATCCCCCGCCGTCGTCATCGTACGCATCCCCGTGATCCAGGTCAGCGCCCCGTCCCCCACCGGCACAGGGTCCCAGCGGTACTGCCCCAGCGAGATCACATCCGGGTCGATATGCGGCGCCGATTTCCAGTAAGGCACCGCGATCTTCGTGAACCGGCCCACATGTTTCACCGAAGGCCGGATCCGGTAGCACCAGGTCCGTTCGTTCTGCCCCCGCGGCGCCGTGAAGGCCGTGCCCGAAAGCTGCTCGGCATAAAGACCGTATTCACACTTCTGCGGGCTGTTCTGCCCCTGCGGCAGCGCCCCCGGCAGCGCCTCGGTCTCGAAGTCATTGCCAAAGCCCGGCATGTAACCCGCATGCGGGCCGGTCACGGCAGTCGAGCGGATCATCCCGCCCGGCAGGGTCTGGTTCGTCATGGCGCGGCCTCCGTTCATGCTGCCCTCCGGCAGGATGTGCGGATAATTAGTTGCATATGCAACAAAGTCAAGCTATTTATTGCAAATGCAACGAACAGACCCGACCCCCCGGACCCTGACCCGCAGCCCGCAGGACAGAACACCGCCAGGAGCGCCGCCCATGATCCGCCTCTTCGACTACTGGCGCTCCTCCGCCAGCTACCGCCTGCGCATCGCCCTCGGCCTCGCCGGCCTCTCCTGGCACAGCCTCCCCGTCGACCTGACCACAGGCCAGCAGTGCGACCCGGAGCACCTGGCCCGAAACCCGCAGGGCCTCGTCCCCGTCCTCGAAATCGACGACCTCACCCTCACCCAATCCCTCGCCATCATCGAATATCTCGACGAGACCCGCGGCCTCGGCCTCCTCCCGGGACCCGCCGCCAACCGCGCCCGCATCCGCGCCGTCGCACATGCCATCGCCATGGATATCCACCCCGTCTGCAACCTCCGCGTCGCCCGCTACGCAGTCGCGCAGTCAAACGGCGGCATCACTATGGAAACCTGGATGCGTGACATGATCACTCCGGGCCTCATCGCCCTCGAAAACATGGTCGACACCGGAAACCACTGCATCGGACAAACCCTCACGCTCGCCGACATCTGCCTCGTCCCACAAATCTACAACGCACGCAGATGGAACATCGATCTCAAAAATCTCCCAAACCTCAACCGCATCACAACATTTCTCGAAAACCTCAAACCATTCGCTAACGCTCATCCAAACCTCGCGAAACTCTGACCAGAGAGAGGGAGCGTGTCAGAATTGACCCATGGTCCGCCTCCCTCCCCGCCGCACTGGACAAGGCCCTGCCCATCCCGTTTCTCATGAAACCGGGAGGAGATCACTTATGGGCAGACTTGTCCGCCAACCGGCGCGGCATCTTGCGGCCGCGCTGACAGCCTGTGTCTGGGCGCTGATCGTGGCGGCGGCCCCGGCGCGGGCCGAGGTGCTGCGAATCCTGACCTCGATGCCCCCGGCAATGACCGACCCCTACGTCGCCCGGATGAAGGCCAGGGCACCGGGACTGGATGTTCTGGTACTGAACAAGAACACCGTTTCGGCGGTCGAGGAACTGCTGCGCGGCAATGATCGGGCCTTTGACGTGTTCTGGGCTTCCGCCCCCGAGGCGTTTGAACTGCTGGCAAGGCAGGGGCGGTTTGCCGCAGACAGCGGCTGCACCGGCATCCCGACAGAGGGATACGGCCCTTTCGCCCTGTCCTCCATCGGCTGGACCCTGCGCCGCGATGGCCCGAACCCGCCGCAGGACTGGGATGACCTGCTGAACCCGGTCTGGCGCGGCCAGATTGGCATGGCGCCGCCCTCACGCTCCGGTACGGCTCATATGACGGTGGAGCGGTTCTTGCAGGTGCGGGGCTGGAATGATGGCTGGGGCTTCTTTCTGGCCCTGACCGAAAACCTTGCCACCGTCACCTCGCGCAGCTTCGGCGTGACCGATGGCATCCGCAGCGGGCGCTTCGGCATCGGGTTGACCATCGACTTTCTGGCAGGCACCGCCGAGCCGGAACTACAGTTTCACTACGGCACGCCCGCCATCCTGTTTCCGGCACAGATCGGCCTTCTGGCCAGGGCCGGAAACCCCGGCGCCGGTTGTGCCTTTATCGCCAGCGTCACCGATGACGATGGCCAGCGCCTGCTGCTGGAGCCCGGGATTGGCCGCATCCCGATCTCGCCCCGTGTACGCGAGGCGGCGGGCGATCTGATCCCGTCGGAAATCCGCGCCGCCGTCAGATCACAGTGGCTGCGCTACAATGCCGGGCTGGCGTCGGAACGCTACTGGGCGGTGAATGTGATCTTTGATCTGGCAATCACCGAACGGCTGGACCGGCGCCGAAGCTTGTGGTCAAGGCTGCATGCGCTGGAGGCGCGCGGACCCAGGGCCGAAACCGCCGCGATCCGTCGGATGATGCAGTCAATCCCGATTTCGGAACATGAGGTTCGCATGGCCGAAGGCACCAGCTTTGCCAACCGGGTGATGGAACTGACCGACCTGCCGACACCGCAACGCACCCTGCTGCGCGACTGGGAAAACCGGATCGAACGCCAGCTCGCGACAATCGACATCGCCCTGTCCGGGCTGGAAAAGCGGGTCAGGCCATGATCCGGCATCTGGGCATATGGCAGCGGCTTTTGCTGATGGTCGGGCTGATCGTGCTGCTGCTTTGGGCCAATCTGGCGCTGGCGATCTATTTTCTGTGGCAGGCGCAGGGACAATACCGCGCGCTGGCCGATACCGAGGTGCCGCGCCTGGTGCTGACGGGCGAACTGGCCCGGCATTCTGCCGATCTGGCCGGGCTTGCGACCTCGGTTCTGGGGGGACAGGCCGACGAGGCGGCGCTTCTGGCGGAAACCCGGCGGATCGACGAGGCCATGGCGCAGGCGCTGGCTGCGCAACGCCTGGGGGCCGCGCCCATCACGGGCGACCCGCTGCGCGCCAACATGCAGCGTGTCATCGAGGGCACACAGACCCAGCTTGCCCTGTCGCGCGACATGGCAGCGGCGCTGGACAGCCTGCGCTGGCTCAACATCGACATCCAGGACGAGATCGAGCCGATCCTGCGCGATTTCGACTACAATATCGAAACCCGTATGCTGGAATTGCGGCGGGCGGACAACCCACGCAACCGCGATGCCCTTGCCGCCGCCATCACGCGGGAGCGGCGCGAGCGTGATGTCTTTGCCGAGATCGGTGCCGATGCGGCAACGTCGATGACCTTGCTGGTTCAGGGTGCGGTGGCGGATGATGCTGAGCGGATCGGGCAACTGGCGACGCTCTTGCAGGATTTCGCGGCACGGATGGCCGAACGACTGTCCCTTGTGCCCGAGGCACCCGAATATCTGACGCTGCGCCAGTCGTTGCAGCGGCTTTTCGCCCTGGTCGAAGGCGACAGATCAATCCTGACCCGGCGGCTTGACTGGCTGGAGGCGCGGACGCGATCCTATGCCGCAATCGAAACCACCCTTCAGGGGATCAAGGCACTTCAGAGCCGGCTGGAGCAGCTTTCTGCGCATGAAAAAGCCGATGTGCTGACGCGGATCGAAGCTTCGGCCAACCGGGTTCGCCGCACCGCGCTCTGGTTGATCGGGGGCACCTTTCTGGTGGTACTGGTGGGTGCGATGGCGCTGGACCGGCTGATCCGCACCCGGATCGTGGTGCCGCTGCGCAGCCTGACCGACGATCTTCTGGCGACGGCGGAAGGGCAGGCCCCGCCCCCGCCTGCAAGCGATGACATGGCCCGCCTGACCTTCGCGGTAGGCGAATTTCGCCGCGCCATCACCACCCGCGACCGCGCCATCGAAGACCTGCGCAAGACCCAGGACGAGTTGGTGCAGGCGGGCAAGATGGCGGCGCTTGGCACCCTTGCCGCCGGGATCAGTCACGAGCTGAACCAGCCGCTTGGCGCCATGACCTACCGCATGGCGCTGCTGAAATCGGCGATGGAAACGGGGGACATGGCGGCGGTGGAGCGTCAGGCGCAGCTTGTCAGCGCCCTGGCCGAACGGATGCAGGGTATCATCCAGCACCTGCGCCGCTTTGCCCGCCGTGGCCGGTTCGAAAGCCAGACGCTGAACCTTGGCAGCATGGTCGACAACGCGGCGGCCCTGCTGGAAACCCGGCTTGCCGAAACCGGGGTGAGGCTGGACATCGCCGCCGATACGCGCAGAGCCAGCGTGACCGGCGACCCGATCCTGACAGAGCAGGTCATCCTGAATCTGCTGACGAATGCAGTGGATGCCATCGAGGATCTGGGGCCTGATGCCCCGCCCGACCGGCGGCGGATCGAGGTTACGGCGGCCCGCCAGGCGCAGGACTGGCTGTTGCATGTCGCCGATACCGGCGTGGGTCTGGGCGATCTGGACCCCGACAGCGCCATGATGCCCTTCGTTTCCACCAAAGAGGCCGGACGCGGACTGGGGCTTGGCCTGTCGATTTCCTACAACATCATGCGCGACATGCAGGGGGATCTGCGGATCTCGTCGCGCGCCGACGGGCATGGGGCGGTGGCAAGCCTGCGCCTGCCGGGAACAGCGGAGGACCGCAGCAATGAGCCATGAAATCTATGTCGTCGACGATGATCCCGATTTCCGCGACGCCACGCTGGAACTGTTGCAGGGCGCGGGCTTTTCCACGCGCGGCTTCGCGGCGGGCCCCGAGCTTCTGGCCGTGCTGGAACCCGAGTTCGAAGGAATCGTGCTGTCCGACCTGCGCATGGCGGGCATGTCGGGGATGGATCTGCTGACCGCCGTCCGCAAGGCCGCGCCTTCGGTGCCTTTCGTGCTCATCACCGCGCATGGGGACATCAAGGCCGCCGTCGGTGCCATCCGCAGCGGCGCCTTCGACTTTTTGGAAAAGCCCGCCCCGCCCGAACTGCTGATCGCCACAGTGCGCCGGGCGCTGAACGCCCGCAAGCTGGTGCTGGAAAACCAGCGCCTGAAAGCCCGGATCGCGCGCGGCACCGATATCCGCGCCCGCATCCTTGGCAAATCCGAGCCGGTCAAAACCCTGCGCCGCGAGGTGGAGGCGGTGACCGGGCATCGCGTCGATGTGCTGCTTCTGGGCGAGACCGGCACAGAAAAGGGCCAGATCGCCCGCGTGATCCACGACTTTTCCGGGTCCGAGGGCGAATTTGTCATGCTGGACGGCGGCGGGCTGACCGAGGCGAATTTCGACGAGACGTTCCTTGGCAATGGCGCAGGCCGCCCCGGCGTGCTGGAGCTTGCGGCGAAAGGCACGCTGTTCATCGACCGTATCTCCACCATGGGCAAGGCGCTGCAATTGCGCCTCGTCTCGCTTCTGACCGGGCCGGAAACAGCGGGTCGCTGCCGGGTGGTGGCCTCGATGCCGCCCGAGGATGTCACCGACCTGCCGACGGACCTGATCTTCCGGCTGAACCTTGCCGAAATCGAAGTTCCGCCGTTGCGGGATCGCGGCGACGATTTCTTCCTGCTGTTCGAACATTTCCTGCGCGAAGCCGTGGCGCGGCACAAACGCCCCTTCCCCGAAATCTCGGCCCCCGAGATCCGGCGCCTGCGCAACCATGCCTGGCCTGGCAACCTGCGCGAACTGCGCGGTGTGGCGGAACGGCTGGTGATCGGCTTGCGCGTCTCGCTGCGCGACGACAATGCACAGGCCGCAGGACCGCAGGGCTATGATGCCGCAATGCAGGAATTCGAAACCGCGCTGCTCATCTCGGCCCTGCGGCGCAGCGGAGGCCGCAAGGCCGAGGCGGCCGATTCGCTGGGCATCCCCCGCAAGCGGTTGTATCTGCGCCTGAAAGCCTGCGGGTTGTGACGACGGGTCATTCGTGACCCGTTCTGCGTGTCAAGATTGACCCGCAAGCAAAAACAAAATCAATAAAAATCAATAATTTGTGCAAATTCCGCGCAACCCATACTCCTCAGCGGCGCGAAATGAAACGCTCAAGGGAGGAGAACCATGGGCAAAGCACTCCGCGGGTCCGTCGCTGTCGCGGCGCTGACCTGTCTTGCCAGCACGGCCTATGCGGCCGACAAGGTTGTGATCGTCACCTCGTTCCCCGAGGACATGACCTCGGTGATCGAAAAGGCCTTCGAGGCCGCACACCCGGAATATGATCTGGAGGTGCTGAACAAAAGCACCTCATCCGGCGTGAAATACATCAAGGAAATCGCCTCGAACAACACCGCCGACATGTTCTGGGCCTCAGCACCGGATGCGTTCGAGGTGCTGAAGAAAGAGGGCCTGCTGCTGAAGGCCGGTCTTTCGACCGAAGGCATCCCCGACCAGATCGGCAGCTATCCGATCAACGACCCCGACGGGTTCTATTACGGCTTTGCCGCCTCGGGTTACGGCATCATGTGGAACACCCGCTACATGGAGGCAAACGGGCTGGAGCCTGCACGCGAATGGGCGGACCTAGAGAAGCCCGAGTATTTCGGTCATGTCGGCATGTCCTCGCCCTCGCGGTCGGGCACCACGCATCTGACGGTGGAAACCGTGCTTCAGGGCGAAGGCTGGGATCAGGGCTGGGCCGACTGGAAATGGATGGCGGGCAACTTCGCCAGCGTGACCGAACGGTCCTTCGGCGTGCCGGACGGGGTGAACACCGGCAATTTCGGCATGGGCATCGTGATCGACTTCTTCGCCTTCTCGTCACGCGCCTCGGGCTTCCCGGTCGATTTCGCCTATCCGACGGTCACCGCGCTGGTGCCAGCCAATATCGGCATTGTCGCCAATCCGGCGAACGAGGCGGGGGCGAAGGCTTTCGTATCCTTCCTGCTGTCGGAACCGGGGCAGGAAACGCTGTTCGATCCGGCAATCATGCGCCTGCCGGTGAACCCCGCCACCTATGCCAAGGCACCCGAGGGGTTGCCGAATCCGTTCACCGACAATTCCATCGGTGCGGCGGTGAAGTTTGATGTCGATAAATCGGGCGCGCGTTACTACGTTGTCAGCTCGCTTTTCGACGTGATGGTCACCTACCGGCTGGACGATCTGCGCGCCGCCGTGCGCGCCGTGCAACTGGCAGAAGAAAAGCATGCGGGCGGCGACAATGCCGAAGCCAAGGCGCTGATCGCCGAGGCGCGCAAGCTGATCGAGGCCATGCCGATCACCGAGGAACAAAGCCTCGACCCGGCCTTTGCAGGCGCCTTCACCAAGGTCCGCAAGGAACAGGGCGACGAGATCGGCCAACGTCAGGCCGAGCTTGAACAGCAATGGGATGCGATGGTCGTGGCCAATTACGCCAAGGCCCGTGAACTGGCGGAAAAAGCCGCCGGCATGTGATGCCCGAACCGGCGCCGCGGAAAGTAGGGCCCCGCGGCGCCCGTCAGCGTGGTGCGGTCGCTCCCGGCGGCACCACGCACCCTTTCCAGCAGGACACCCCCATGAGCCACAGACCCGCCTCGGGCACGGGACGGCAGACGCTTGCCGACCGGCTTCCCGCCTTCCTGTTTCCGCGCCTCAGCCCCATCGCGCTGACCGGCGTCTTCATCGCCATCTTCCTGATCGGTTTCCTGATCTTCCCGGTGCTTCAGGTCATCCATGTCGCCTTCCAGAACCCGGCGACCGGCGCGCTGACGCTTCAGAACTTCGGTGATTTCTTCGCCACGGCGCTGTTCCGCGAAAGCTTTGTCAATTCCTTCTACGTCTCGGCCATGTCGGTGGTGGTGGCGACGGTGATCGCGCTGCCGCTGGCCTATATCACCACGCGGTTCAACTTCGGCGGCTCGGCCCTGATCCAGAGCCTTGGCTTCATCCCGCTGATCATGCCGCCCTTCGTCGGCGCGGTGGCGATGCAGCTGATCTTCGGGCGCAATGGCACGATCAATCTGCTGCTGCGGCAGCACCTGGGCTTTACCATTCCCTTCATGGAGGGGCTGAACGGTGTGATCCTCGTGCAGTCGATCCATTACTTCCCCTTCATCCTGATCAACCTGTCGGCCAGCCTGCGCAACATCGACCGTTCGATGGAAGAAGCGGCGCAAAACCTTGGCGCGCACGGGTTGCGGCTGTTCCGCCGCGTGGTGTTTCCGCTGGCAACGCCGGGCTATGTGGCCGGGGCGGCACTGGTGTTCATCAAGGTGTTCGATGATCTGGGCACACCGCTGCTGCTGAACGTCAACAACATGCTGGCCCCGCAGGCTTATCTGCGCATCACCTCGGTCGGGATCAGCGATCCGATGGGCTATGTGATCTCGGTCATTCTGGTCGCCTTCTCGATCCTGTCGCTCTGGGCCTCGTTCCTCGTGATGCGCGGCAAGGATTATGCGACGGTCCAGAAGGGCGGCGGCGGGCTGGCCAAACGCGACCTCGCCCCGCGCGAAAAGGTGCTGGCCTATGGCGTGGTGCTGTTCATCCTCGCCGTAGTCCTGTCACCGCATATCGGCCTTTTCCTGCTGTCCATCGGCACGATCTGGAGCTTCGCGCCACTGCCCGACGGCTATACCCTCGCCAATTACGCCCGGATGTGGGAGGCGTCGCAGGATTATGTCGTCAACACGATCCTTTACGCGGGCCTCGCCGCCACGCTGGACGTGCTGATCGGCACCGCCATCGCCTATATCGTGCTGCGGACCGGCATCGCAGGGCGCAAGTGGCTGGATTACCTTGCCACTGCCGCGCTGGCCGTGCCGGGGGTTGTACTCGGGATCGGCTACTTGCGCACCTTCCAGGATGTGAACGTGCCCTTCCTCGACAAGCCGCTGGCAAGCTGGTGGGTCATCATCGCGCTGGCGCTGACCATCCGGCGCCTGCCCTACGCGCTGCGCGCCTGCATGGCGGCGCTGCAACAGGTCAGCCTCGCGCTGGAGGACGCGGCCGAAAGTCTTGGCGCCACCAAGCTGCGTTCGATCCGCAAGATCGTGGTGCCGCTGATGACCGGCGGCATTCTTGCGGGCTTCGTGACCAGCTTCGCCACAGCGGCGGTGGAACTGTCGGCCACCATCATGCTGGTGTCCTCGGACCGTGACAGCCCGCTGGCCTATGGCATCTACCTGTTCATGCAGACCCCGTCGGGGCGCGGCGCCGGGGCAGCGCTGGGAATGCTGGCCGTGGTCATCGTCGCACTGGGCACGGTCCTGTCCCAGATCATCATCGAACGCGACAAGAAGCTGCGCACCGCCGGGCGCGAGCACTGAGACAAGCTGCAAGGAGTTCTTCACATGCACAGCGAAATGGCCGGAATCGAAATCCGCGACCTGCATCTGTCCTTCGGCAGCACCAATGTGCTGACCGGGGTCAACCTGACCATCGAACCGGGCGAATTCTTCGCCTTCCTCGGCCCCTCTGGCTCTGGAAAATCGACGCTTCTGCGGTCGATTGCCGGGTTCGGGCCACGTCCGCAGGGCGAAATCCGCATCGGCGGGCGGCCTGTCGCCGATCTGCCGCCGTGGAAGCGTGATGTCGGCATGGTGTTCCAGTCCTACGCGCTCTGGCCGCATATGTCGGTGCGCGAGAACGTGGCTTTCGGCCTGCGCGAACGCAAGGTGGCCAGCGCCGAGATCCGCCGCCGCGTGGATGAGGCGCTGGAGCTGGTCGGCCTTGCCCATCTGGCCGACCGCATGCCGAACCAGCTTTCGGGCGGGCAGCAGCAGCGCATCGCACTGGCCCGCACGGTGGTCATCGCGCCCAAGGTTCTGCTTCTGGACGAGCCGCTGTCGAACCTCGACGCCAGCCTGCGCGTGCAGATGCGGCGCGAGCTTCTGGCGCTGCAACGCAAGCTCGGGTTGACCACCATCTTCGTGACCCATGATCAGGAAGAGGCCAATACCACCGCCGACCGTATGGCGGTGCTGGATGGCGGCGTGATCCAGCAGGTCGGCACGCCGCAGCAGCTTTATGACACGCCAGTCAACCTGTTCGTGGCACAGTTTCTGGGCACGGCGAACATTCTGGAAGGCACGGTCGAGGCTGATACCGGCGGCGCCCGCTTCCGCACCCGCACCGGCGATACGCTGTCGCTGCCTTCCAGCGCAGGCCGGACCGGCACGCGCATGGTGCTGCGGCCGCAGAACATCACGCTGCGCCGCGAGGCAGGCGCGAATGCGCTGTCCGGTCAGATCCTGCACCGCGAGTTTCTGGGCAGCCAGATCCGCTATCTGGTGCAGGCAGGCGGCGCCGAAATCGTGGTCGATCAAAGCCACAGCGCCGGGCAGGACTGGTTCGAACCCGGCACCGCCGTGCATCTTTCCGCCAATACCGACAGCGCGGTGCTGCTGTGAGCGCCGCCGAAATCCTGCTGTTGCGCCATGGCGAAACCGAATGGAACCGGGAAGGGCGCATTCAGGGCAGCAAGGACTCGCCGCTGACCGAACTGGGCCTGCGGCAGGCCGAACAACAGGCGCGTATTCTTGCCACCCATCTGCCGGACCTGCGCAGATATACCTGTTACGCCAGCCCCCTGCCCCGCGCGCAACGCACCGCTGCCATCGCGCTTGGCGGGGTGGTTCCCGTGACGGATGCGCGCCTGCGCGAACTGGATTGCGGGGCGTGGGAAGGGCTGACCCCCGCCGAACGCGCCGCGCAATTCCCGGTATTGGCGGCCAGTTGCAAGGATGATTTCGACCTCTACCAGAACGCTCCGGGCGGCGAGGGGCTGGAAAAGCTGACCCTCCGGCTCCGGGCATTTCTGGACGACATGCAACGACCCACCATCATCGTGGCGCATAAGGTGGTTCTGCTGGTCCTGCGCGGGCTGCTGACAGGGCGGGATCTGCCTGCCCTGCACAACCTGACCTCGCCACAGGGGGTCGTCATCCGCATCGCGGAAGGGCAGGAAACCATCCTGGCGAAGGCAGCTTGCGTCAGCCCATGAGCGGGTCAAAGGCCTGCGAATTTTCTGCTGATCGGAGCTGAGAAGAAATTCGCACCACTAACCGCTTGTCTTCATTTGGTTAGTGGTGCCGGTGAAGGGACTCGAACCCCCGACCCCATCATTACGAATGACGTGCTCTACCAGCTGAGCTACACCGGCATTCTTCTCTGCTGCGGCCTACAACGGGCGGGCCGCGCGCACAAGTCTTTCCTGCTGTCGCGGTCAGTCACCTGACCCAAGCATCGCGGCTTCGTTTAAACGAGCGCAGGAAGACGTGCAACAGCTATTCCTTTGCCATGGGGTTGGCGATGAAAGGCTGTTGCACCCGATCCTTACAGCAGCTCCAGCGCCACGGCAGTTGCCTCGCCACCGCCGATGCAGATGGAGGCAACGCCGCGTTTCAGGCCATATTTCTGCAAGGCAGACAGCAGCGTGACCATGATCCGCGCGCCCGAAGCGCCGATCGGATGGCCAAGCGCACAGGCACCACCATGCACGTTCACCTTGTCGTGCGGCAGGTCCAGCTCGCGCATGGAGGCCATGGCCACCACCGCGAAAGCCTCGTTCACCTCGAACAGGTCCACATCGGCTAGCGACCATCCCGCGCGATCCATCAGCCGCCGCGTGGCGCCGATGGGGGCGGTCGGAAACAGGCCCGGCTTGTCGGCATGGGTGGCATGGCCGCGAATCGCGGCAAGTGGGGTCAGGCCGCGCTTTTCCGCCTCGGACCGGCGCATCAGCACCAGTGCCGCCGCCCCGTCCGAGATCGACGAGGAATTGGCCGCCGTCACCGTGCCGCCCTCGCGGAAGGCCGGGCGCAGGGTCGGGATACGGTCAGGCCGCGCCTTGCCGGGCTGTTCGTCCGTGTCGATGACGGTTTCGCCGCCACGGCCCTTCAGGACCACGGGCGCGATCTCGGCCGCGAAACTGCCATCGGCAATCGCAGCACGCGCCCGCGACAACGAGGTGAGCGCATAGCCATCCTGTTCCTCGCGGGTAAAGCCCATGGTCTGCGCGCAATCCTCGGCAAAGGTGCCCATCAGGCGACCCTTGTCATAGGCATCTTCCAGCCCGTCGAGGAACATGTGGTCCATCACCTGACCATGGCCCATACGGTAACCTGCACGGGCCTTGGGCAGCAGGTAGGGCGCATTTGACATGCTTTCCATCCCGCCCGCCACGATGACTTCAGCGCTGCCCGCCAGCAACGCGTCATGTGCCAGCATCGCGGCCATCATGCCAGAGCCGCACATCTTGTTCAGCGTCACCGCCCCGGTAGAGAGCGGCAGCCCGGCACCCAGCGCGACCTGCCGCGCGGGCGCCTGCCCCTGACCGGCGGGCAGAACGCAGCCGAAGTAAAGCTGCTCCACCGACTGCGGGTCGAGTCCGCTGCGGGCCAGCGCGCCTTTCGTAGCCACCAGCCCCAGTTCGCTGGCGGAAAGCCCGGCGAAATCGCCCATGAAGCCGCCCATCGGCGTGCGGGCATAGCCGGTGATGACAACGGGATCGTCAGTTCGTGCCATGATTTCCTCCTGTTCCCGGCTTCAGCGCGGCGCCATGCGCAGCGCACCGTCCAGCCGGATGACCTCGCCGTTCAGCATGCGGTTCTCAAAGATATGACGCACCAGCGCGGCGTATTCCGCCGCCTGCCCCAGACGCGAGGGGAAGGGCACCGCCGCGCCAAGGCTGTCCTGCACATCCTGCGGCAGGCCCGCCATCATCGGCGTGGCAAAGATGCCCGGCGCGATGGTCAACACGCGGATACCGCTGCGCGCAAGCTCCCGCGCGGCGGGCAACGTCAGGGCAATCACCCCGCCTTTCGAGGCGGCATAGGCAGCCTGGCCGATCTGCCCCTCGATCCCCGCGATGGAGGCCGTATTGACGATCACCCCGCGTTCGCCATCCGGGCCGGGATCGTTGCCGACCATGGCGGCGGCGGCGAGGCGCAGCATGTTGAAGGTGCCGATCAGGTTGATCGAGATGGTACGGGCGAAGCTGTCCAGTGCATGCGGCCCGTCGCGACCGACAATGCGCTCACCCGGCGCGATACCTGCGCAGTTCACCAGCGCATCCACCCGGCCAAAGTTGCCCAGCGCGGCGGCGATCGCCGCCTGCCCCTCGGCGTCGCTGGTCACGTCAGTACGGCGGAACAGCGCGGCCGTGCCAAGCTCGGCCGCGAGCGCGGCGCCCGCTTCGGCATTCACATCCAGCAGAACGACCTTGCCGCCGCCCTCCACCACCATGCGCGCCACGGCACCCCCAAGGCCCGATCCGGCGCCGGTCACCAGAACGACCCGATCCCTGATTTCCATGCCTTCGCCTCCCTTCATCCTCCGCGCGCAAGGGTAGGCCCTTCCGCCTTGCATTCAATGACATTCATTGCCTAATTCAATGATCGTTTTTACTATATCCCAATGGAAGACCGCCCCATCACCCCCGGCTTCGTGGCCGATGCCCTGTCCTGCCTGCCGCTTGCCGGAATTGCGCCCGCCCCTTTGCTGGCCCGCCTCGGCCTGCCGGAAGATGGGGCCAGCCCCCTCAGCACAACGGAATATGGTCGCCTGTGGACCGAGATTGCGCGGGTGACGGGGGATGAATTTTTCGGCCTTGCCGCCCGCCCGATGCGGCCCGGCAGTTTTGCCCTGCTGTGCCACGCCAGCCTTGGCAGCGAGACACTGGCCCCCGCGCTGCGCCGGGCCATCGCCTTTCTGGCCGTGGTACTGGATGACCCGCGCGGGGAACTGACGATCCGCGATGGCCTTGCTGTGATCGAACTGACCACCGCCGAACCGCGCAGCGCCTTCGCCTATCGCACCTACTGGTTGATCCTGATGGGCGTGGCCTGCTGGCTGATCGGGCGGCGCATCCCCTTGCGTCAGGTCAGCTTCGCCTGCCCGGCCCCGCCGCAGCGCGAGGATTATCAAAGCTTCTTCGGCGCCCCGGTGCTGTTCGGCCAGCCGGTCACAAGCCTCAGCTTCGAGGCCACCTGGCTGCGCCTGCCAGTGAACCGGGACGAGGCCGCACTGCAACGGTTTCTGCGCGGGGCGCCGGGCAATATCCTTGTGCGCTATCGTGAGGATGGTGGCATGGCGGCGCGGGTGCGGCACCTGCTGGCCAGCCAGGCACCCGCGGACTGGCCCGATTTTCCAGAACTGGCGCGCAGCTTCGGGATGTCCACCGCCACCCTGCGCCGACGCCTGCATGCCGAAGGCCAAAGCTTTGCCGCGCTCAAGGACGCGCGCCGCGCCACACTGGCGCGGCAGTTTCTGCAAGAGGCACGCCTGTCGGTTGCCGATATCGCGAGCGAACTGGGCTACAGCGAGCCCAGCGCCTTCTACCGCGCCTTCCGCAAATGGACGGGCGGCAGCCCGGCGGCCTCGCGCCCCTAGCTTGCGCTGCGGACAATCGCCGCGAGGTCGATCGGCTCGTCTTCCTTTGCCTGTTTCGGCGCAGGTTGCGGCGGGTCGATCACCTCCGGCTCGATCACCTCGGCAACTTCGGGTTCCGGTTCCGGGGCAGCAGCCGGCGCGGGCGGGTTGACCAGCAGCGGCAGCATTTCCGTCCCGGTGGGCGAAGGTGTCGCGGTCTGCGGCGGTTCGCGCCAGCTCAGCGTGTCGAACCCGCCGCAATTGTCGCAGATCGGCCCCCATGCGGCATGGATCGCCTGACATTTGTCGCAGCACCATTGCGGCCCGCGTGGCGCGGTCAGTGCCTTGGCCAACCAGCCGCGCACAGCAGCCTCATCCGCACCTTCGCCACGTTCGATGGCCGCCATCAGCGCCACCGCCCGCCCGGTGGGTTTGGTCTCGACCAGATCGCCCAGCGCACGGCGGGCCGCCGGGAAATCCTCGACCGCGATGTTCAGCTCGGCCAGCAGCATCCGGGTTTCCGGGTGATCGGGATGCACCGCTGTCAAAGCGCGGAAGCGTTTCAGCCTGGCATCGGCGCTTTCCTCCGGTTCGATCTCAGCGAAAGCCGCCGCCAGATCGGGATGCGGCTGCGCCTCCCACGCCTTTTTCAGGATGCGGGTCGCGCCCCTGGCATTCCCGGCCAGCGCCAGACTGCGGGCCGCCATAGCGGCCGCGGGAATCAGATCAGGGGATTGCTTGTTGGCGGCAATCGCCGCCTCGCGCGCCTCGATCGAGGCGCTTTCATCCATGATCCCCTGCGCCTCTTGCAGCGCGAGCACCGCATCGCGGCGGCGGAACACATCCTTCGTCAGCCCACCACCACGCATCTTGGCCTGAAGCGTCTGCCGCGCGCCCTTCCAGTCCTGCGCATCGGCCTGAAGCTTCAGCAGAATATCCTGCGTTTCGGCATGACGAGGCTTCAGCGCAAACGCCTTTTCAGCCAGCTTCAGCGCGGTCTCGCGGTCTCCTTCTGCCACCTTCTGCGACAGAAGGCCCCGGATGGCGACAAACCGGGTCCGGTCATGTTCCAGCAGCCGCTTGTAGGCCTCGGTCGCCTTGGCATTGTCGCCCGCCGCCTCAGCGGCCTGTGCGACCAGAAGGTCGGTCAGTTCCGGCTCGCCCAGCAGCTTTTCGGCCTTGTAAGCCCGCGACAGCGCCACGCGATTCTCGCCCGCCGCCAGCGCGACCATGCCATCGGCCAGCGCGCGATAGCCCTTTCGCTCGCGGTTGCGGTCGAAATAACGGCTGAGCGCTGTTTCATCGCCATTGATGAAGCGCAGCACCGCAAACAGCAGGCTGACCACCTTCAACAGCAGCCACAGCCCGAACAGCAGGACAAACAGCCCGACGACAACCTGAAGCGGCCCAAGCGTAAACTCTTGCCCTGCCGCCACGATGCGCACAGGCTCGCCGTTTTCCAGCAGCATCACGCCGCCCCAGGTCAACCCGGCGACAATCGCAAAGAACAGAAGAACTTTCACAAGCGTCCAAAGCATCGGGTTCTCCTGTCAACCGGCCGAAAGAAGATCGGCAATTGCCATTTGTGCGGCAAGCCAGCGATCCGCCTCGGCCGACCAGCCTGCCATCGCGGTCTGGGCCGCCTCGGGTAATTGCCCGACCAATCCGCGCGCAGCCGCCACATCGCCCTGCCGCAGCGCCGCTTCAGCCCGTGACAGCACGGCATCAGTATCGTCACCCTCCCGCGGTTCAAGCGATCGGGCGCCGGTCTGGCTGACCAGAAAGCTCGCCATCCGCTCGCCCAGACCCGCCTCCGCCGTGGTGCCTGCATCCGCCGAAATCGCCGCTCGCGCGGCATCGGCAAAGGTGTCCTGCAAGCTGGTCAGCGTCACCGGGGAGGCCGCAAATTCCTTCAGCGCGGCAGGGGGAGTCACACCAGCCGCTTCGGCCCGGCTGACGGCCGCAGAAAGGCCGCTACCGCTTTTCAGCGCGGTTTCCACCTCAAGCAGCGCCGCGCGACGTTCGGCAGCGGCGCGCAATTGCACGGTTTCCGCCTCGGCCGCATCCAGCCGCTCCTGCACCTGGCTCTGGATCTCCTCGGCGATCCGCCCCGCATCCCCGGCCTGCGCCGCCACTTTCGCAGCCAGATCGGCCACCTGCGCCTGAAGCGCCGCCAGTGCGGCCCCACCATCGCCCTGCGATTCAAGTTTCGTCAAGCGATTCTCCAGCGGTGCCAGATCTGCCACGGGGGCAGGACGCTGTTCCAGCACCTCAATACGTCCCGCCAGCGCGGTCGCGGTCTCAAGCTGCGCGCGCAGGCTCGTGATCTCTTGCTGCATGGCCTCGACGCCAGCCTGCGGCGGCGTGACCAGCGGCCAGCCCTCACGCGCGCCGAAGGTCGCAAGCCCAAAGCCAAGCCCTGCTGCCACGACACCCCCGAAGGTCAACCCAACGAAACGGCCAAATCCGCCGCCTTTGGCGGGGGGTGACTCGGCTGCGACGGGCGCGGGTTCTGACACGGGCTTTATATCCGGCTCTGCAACCGGCATTTCCTGTTCCGGCTCCGTCAGGGTGACGGGCTCCGCCTTCTGATCCGCTGCGCGGTCCCCGGTCTCGGCCATTCCATCCCCCTTTTTCTGCGCTTCCACCCGAAGTTAGTCTTTCGATCCCGGTGCCTCAAGGCACGGATTGTCCCATGGCGGCGGATCGAGCAGATCCAGCATCGCCCCGGCATCCGGCTGCGCCGCAACAGACACAGGCCCAAGACAGAAACGCAGAAGCGGTTCGGCGGTTGCACGGGAAATTGCCGTGAACTGCATCATGGCGGCCGGACGCGGCAAGACGCGCAGCGCTTCGGCGAGGCTTTGGGCCGATTGTGGAGAAAAGACCGGGAACAGGACATACCCCGGCTGTTCCAGCCGGGCGATCACCGCAGCGGCCAGCGACCTTGGTCTCTGGCGATAGACACACAGCCCCTCGGCGCGCAGCCCGGCAGCGCGCAGCCGCGCAACCAGATCGCCACGCGGCTCTTCCCCGTGCAGGTGCAGAAGGCCACCCTGCGGGCGTTGATCCAGCAACAGGGCCAGCAGAGCCTCGGCATCCCCATCGGCGGAAACGGCATCGAACCCGTGCGCCCGTGCCGCATCAGCCGTGCGGCGCCCGACGCAAAAGGCACGGGGGGGTAAGGAGCCGGTCAGATGCGGCAAGGCCTCCAGCGCGGTGCCCGAGGTCAGGATCAGCGCCTCAAACGGGCCATCGGGCAGGCGGGTTGCGGGAAACTCCGGCTCCATCAGCGGCGAGCACAGGATATCGAATCCCTCGCCCAGCCGCGCATGAAGCTGCGCGGCGAAACGGGCGGATTGCGCAGCGGGCCGGGTCAGGATGACCGCAGGCCGCACCGCAGCGGGGGCGCGGGATTGCCTGAGCATGACTGCGGTGTTACCCCGGTCGCATCTGCGTTTCAACGGAAAGCCCATGACCGAAAGCCTGACCCTGCTGGGCATCGAAAGCAGTTGCGACGATACTGCCGCCGCCGTGGTGCGCCGCCGCGCGGGCGCCGCGCCGGAAATCCTGTCCTCAGTTGTCGAGGGGCAGGTGGCGCTGCATGCCGATTTCGGCGGCGTGGTGCCGGAAATCGCCGCCCGCGCCCATGCAGAGCGCATCGACCTTTGCGTCGAACGTGCGCTGGCTGCGGCGGGGTTGGGTCTGGCCGATCTGGACGGCATCGCCGTGACAGCGGGACCGGGGCTGATCGGTGGCGTCCTGTCCGGCGTCATGTGCGCCAAGGGACTTGCGGCTGCGACCGGGCTGCCACTGATCGGGGTCAATCATCTGGCGGGCCATGCGCTGACGCCCCGGCTGACCGACGAAATCGCCTATCCCTATCTCATGCTGCTAGTTTCGGGCGGCCATTGCCAGTTCCTGCGCGTGGACGGGCCGGATGATTTCACCCGTCTGGGCGGCTCGATCGACGACGCGCCGGGCGAGGCCTTCGACAAGGTCGCCAAGGTGCTGGGTCTGCCGCAACCCGGCGGCCCCGCCGTTCAGGCCGAGGCGGCAACGGGCGACGCGAAGCGTTTTGCCCTGCCGCGCCCGTTGCTGGACCGGCCGGGCTGCGACATGTCCTTCTCGGGCCTGAAAACTGCGGTGTTGCGGCAGCGCGATGCGCTGATTGCCGAACACGGCGGGCTGCGGCGGCAGGATCGTGCGGACCTTTGCGCAGGCTTTCAGCAGGCCGTGGTGGATGTGCTGTTCGAGAAATCGCGCCGCGCACTGGCTGCGCATCCGGTCCAGACCTTCGCCGTGGCAGGCGGGGTGGCGGCCAATACCGAAATCCGCGCGCGCCTTCAGGCCCTGTGCAGCGGATCAGAGACGGTTTTCCTAGCCCCGCCCCTTGCGCTTTGCACCGACAATGCCGCCATGATTGCCTGGGCAGGGATCGAGCAACTGGCAACGCGTGGCCCTGACGGGCTGGATTTGTCTGCCCGTCCGCGCTGGCCGCTGGACCGCACCAGCCCGGCCCTTCTGGGATCGGGCAAGAAGGGGGCGAAGGCATGAAGATTGCCATTCTCGGCTCTGGCGCATTCGGCGCGGCGCTGGCCGCCGCGCTTGGCCGCGAAGGCCCCGTGGTGCTGTGGGGGCGTGGTCAGGCGGGGCGTGAGATCCGCCGGCTTCCGGGGCTGGTGTTGCCCGGCAGCGTGACCGTGACCGCCGATCTTGCCGAGACCGATGACGCCGATCTGCTGCTGCTGTCGGTGCCGATGCAGGCCCTTGGCCGCTTCGTGGCGGATCATGGCGCGCGGCTTGCCAGCCGTCCGCTGGTCGCCTGCTGCAAAGGGGTCGATCTGACCACCGGACTGGGCCCTGTCGAAATCCTCGGCACGCTCGGTGGTCCCGCCCCCGCCGTGCTGACCGGCCCAAGCTTCGCCGCAGACATTGCCATCGGCCTGCCCACCGCACTGACCCTCGCCTGCCGGGACGATGCGCTTGGTGCGCATCTGCAAGCACGGCTTTCGACCCCGGTGCTGCGGCTTTATCGCACCCCGGATGTCATCGGAGCCGAACTGGGCGGCGCCCTGAAGAACGTCATGGCCATTGCGGCGGGCGTGGTGATCGGCGCGGGCCTTGGCGATTCCGCCCGCGCCGCCCTGATGACGCGCGGCTATGCCGAAATGCTGCGTTTTGCGCTGGCACGCGGTGCGCGGGCCGAAACGCTGGCCGGTCTGTCGGGCTTCGGCGACCTTGTTCTTACCTGCACATCCGCGCAATCGCGCAATTTCAGCTTTGGCCTGTCGCTGGGCCGGGGCGAAAGTTTCGACCCCGCAACCACGGTAGAGGGCGCCGCGACCGCCCGCGCTGTCGCTGAAATCGGCCGCACGCAGGCGCTGGATCTGCCGGTTTCGACCGCCGTTGCCGCGCTGGTCGATGGCCGCATCACCGTCACCGAGGCCATACAGAGCCTTCTTTCCCGCCCGCTGAAACAGGAGTAACCCATGCGCGTCGCCCTCGTCTGCAAGGACAAACCGCAATCCCTGCATATCCGGCAGGAAAACCGCCCCGCCCATCTGGAACACATCCGGTCGACCGGCGTGGTCGAGATGGCCGGACCATTCCTGAACGAGGCGGGCGAGATGTGCGGCTCGCTGGTGATCCTTGAGGTCGAGACGCTGGATCAGGCGCGCGACTGGGCCGCTGCCGATCCCTATGCCAGGGCCGGGCTGTTCGAAAGCGTGCAGATCACCGAATGGAAGAAGGTGATCGGATGAACTACTGGCTGTTCAAATCCGAACCTGACACCTGGAGCTGGGACCAGCAGGTCGCCAAAGGGAACGCGGGCGAGGAATGGGGCGGCGTGCGCAACTATCAGGCCCGCAACAACATGCGCGCCATGAAGATCGGTGACCGGGGGTTCTTCTACCACTCCAATCAGGGGAAAGAGATCGTCGGCATCGTCGAGGTCAGCGCCGAAAGCGCGCCGGACAGCACCAGCGATGATCCCCGCTGGGATTGCGTACATATCCGCGCCATTCGCCCGCTTGCACGGCCTGTAACGCTGGAGGCCTGCAAGACCGAACCGGGGCTGGAGGAAATGGCGCTGGTCAAGACGTCGCGCCTGTCAGTGCAGCCGGTGACGGAAGCCGAATGGAAGATCGTCTGCCGGATGGGGGGCGTCGAGCCGTAAAAAAATGGAGGGCCCCAACCCCAAAGGGGCCCTCCATCCACCCCACGCGCTCCCTTAGCACCACGCGTGTTCTGAAAAAGGCCCCGGACATCCTGTCCATGGATTGACCATAGCGCGACTCGGTCAGGCCTTGCAAAGACCAAGTCCTTAAAATGCGAAACGCCCGCAGGATCTGCGGGCGCTGTGCATCTGCCGGGCGGATCAGCCGTAAACGGCTTCTTTACCGAAATGCTTGGTCAGCATGTAGTAGACGACCGCGCGATACTTGTTGCGCTCGGACCGGCCATAAATCTCCACGACCGCATGTATCGCTTCCATCAGCGCCGGGCTATCGGCCAGACCCAGCTTCTTCATCAGGAAGTTCTTCTTCACGGTTTCAAGCTCGTCCGGCTGCGAGGCGGCAACGGTTTCACTGTCCGCGTTGTAGATCGCCGGTCCGCAACCGATGGTCACCTTGCGCAGCAGATCCATATCCGGGTCCATCTTGCACTTGTTGCGCAGGTCATCGGCATATTTGGCGATCAGTTCGTCTCTTTTGCTCATCCCATGCTCCTTTTTCGCCCCTCGCGGGCCACGACGGCAGCCTAGGCCATCGCCGGGCCACGACAAAGGGAATTATCGCCGCGGGTTCCCCGCTGGCGAAAGGGTCAGGCTGCCGGGCGGTTGAGCTTCACGATCCACTGGTTCGCCATAAGCTTCAGTTCGGCCTGATCGCCAAGCTCTTCCACCATGGCCTCCACGGCGCGTTTCACCGGGGCGCCCTGTGCATCGGACATCCAGTTGAAATCGTCACCCGCAATGATGCCGTCGTGCTTCACCTTCTTCAGGCACAGCGCGATATCCCGGCCGATGAAGGGCTCGTTATGGTTGCCATCGATATAGACCCAGTCCAGCGAGGCATCGGGCAGCGAGGCCAGCGCCGCATCCGACATGTCGCGATGGATCTTCACCCGCGCGTCATCCTTGAACATGTCGCAAACGTCCTGATACTTCTGCTCCATCAGGTTTTCGTTCTTCTTGCGGCCAAAGCCGGTATTGCCGAATTCGGGCTGATACAGCCACGGGTCGATCAGATGCAGCTCCGCCGGATCGCAGATTTCCATGATACGCTTGCTGAAAGCGCCTTCCCAGACGCCGATCTCTGCCACCCGCGCCCCTTTGGGCATGCTTTCCAGCATGCGACCGCGCAGTTTTTCACGTTTGGTTTCTTCTGCCATATCCCGCCTCACTCATTGATCTGATTTTGCCTTGGAAGACCGCGATCCCGCCGGTTTTTTCCAACAAAAGCTGTAATTATCGCGCGGCAAAGCCTTGTCTGATGAAATCCGGCCCGACCTGCACGCCGATGAAGCGGGCGCGGGACAAATGCCCCGCGCCCGTTCAGATGATTCAGTAACGATAGTGATCCGACTTGAACGGCCCTTCGACCTTCACGCCGATGTAATCGGCCTGATCGGCGCGCAGTTCGGTCAGTTTCACGCCGATCTTCTTCAGATGCAGGCGCGCAACCTTTTCATCCAGCGCCTTGGGCAGGATGTAGACGTCCGGCGCATATTCGGCACCCTTGGTCCACAGCTCGATCTGCGCCAGGACCTGATTGGTGAACGAGGCCGACATCACGAAAGACGGATGGCCGGTGGCATTGCCAAGGTTCAGCAGACGACCTTCGGACAGAAGGATGATCTTGTTGCCCGAGGGCATCTCGATCATGTCCACCTGGTCCTTGATGTTGGTCCATTTGTGGTTCTTCAGCGCGGCAACCTGGATTTCATTGTCGAAATGGCCGATGTTGCCGACGATGGCCATGTTCTTCATCTCGCGCATATGCTCGATGCGGATCACGTCCTTGTTGCCGGTGGTAGTAATGAAGATGTCAGCATCCTGAACCACATCCTCCAGCACGACGACCTCATAGCCGTCCATCGCCGCTTGCAGCGCGCAGATCGGGTCCACCTCGGTCACCTTGACGCGGGCGCCTGCGCCCCGCAGCGAGGCAGCCGAACCCTTGCCCACATCGCCATAACCGCAGACCACGGCGACCTTGCCGGCCATCATCGTGTCGGTGGCGCGGCGGATACCGTCGACCAGCGATTCCTTGCAGCCGTATTTGTTGTCGAATTTGGACTTGGTGACCGAGTCGTTGACGTTGATCGCCGGGAAGGGCAGCAGGCCCTTCTTGTGCAGATCATACAGGCGATGCACGCCGGTGGTGGTTTCTTCCGAAACGCCCTTGATCGCGTCGCGCTGTTTGGTGAACCAGCCGGGGCTTGCAGCCAGACGCTTCCGGATCTGGTTGAACAGGCAGACTTCCTCGTCCGAGGTCGGCACATCGATCAGGCCGGTCTCGCCCGCCTCGACCCGCGCGCCCAGCAGGATGTAAAGCGTCGCATCCCCGCCGTCATCGAGGATCATGTTGCAGGTGCCTTCCGGGAACTGGAAGATGCGGTCGGTATATTCCCAATATTCCTCAAGGGTTTCACCCTTGATCGCGAAGACCGGCGTGCCCGAGGCCGCGATGGCCGCCGCCGCGTGATCCTGCGTCGAGAAGATGTTGCACGAAGCCCAGCGCACATCGGCGCCCAGTGCCTTCAGCGTTTCGATCAGAACGGCGGTCTGGATCGTCATGTGCAGCGAGCCGGCGATGCGCGCACCCTTCAGCGGCTGCGATGCGCCGAACTCCTCGCGGCAGGCCATCAGACCGGGCATTTCGGTTTCCGCAATATCCAGTTCCTTGCGGCCGAAATCCGCGAGAGCGATGTCCTTGACGATGTAATCCTGCGGCATGCGCCGGTCTCCTTGCATTTCCGTTTGACGCTGAGATAGCACTCTGTAACTCGTGCGGCAATTGTCACGGGTCCAGTGGTAAATCTATGACGAGATCAGGAAACAATCGGGGCAAACCGGCGCGGGCCTGGCAAAGGATGCTGTCCGGTCGGCGGCTGGACCTGCTGGACCCGACCCCCATGGATATCGAGATCGCCGATATCGCGCATGGCCTGGCCTTCGTCGCGCGCTGGAACGGGCAGACCTCGGGCGACTGGCCCTATTCGGTGGCGGAACATTCGCTGCTGGTGGAACAGATCTTCGCCCGGCAAAACCCCGGCATCGCGGCGCGCTGGCGGCTGGCGGCCCTGCTGCATGACGCCCCGGAATATGTGATCGGCGACATGATCAGCCCGGTGAAAGCCGCCATCGGCCCGGACTATGCCGAGCTTGACCAGCGCCTGACCGCCGCCATCCATCTGCGCTTTGGCCTGCCCGCCGCGCTGCCCGTTGCCATCAAGAAGGCGATCAAGGCCGCCGATACGGTTTCCGCCTGGGCCGAGGCGGTGCAGATCGCGGGATTCACGCGGGACGAGGCCGACCGCCTGTTCGGACGCCCGCCGCATGGGCTGGTCCCCGATCTGTCGATCCGGCTGCGCCCGCCGGTGCAGGTGCGCGCCGATTACACCGCCCGCTACCAGCAGCTTCTGGCCGAGATCGATGCCTGACGCGCCCCGCGCTCAGGCATCCAGCCCCAGATCGACCACCGGGGCAGAATGCGTCAGCGCCCCGACGGAGATGTAATCGACCCCGGTCGCCGCTACCTCGGCGATGCGCGGCAGCGCCATGTTGCCCGACGCCTCCAGCACCACACACCCCGCCGTCATGGCAACGGCTTCGGCCAGTGTCGCGGTCGTCATATTGTCCAGAAGCACGACATCCGCCACGCCCAGCGCCAGCACCTCCTCAAGCTGGTCCAGACGATCCACCTCGATCTCGACCCGCATCATATGGGACCGCGCCGCCCGCGCGGCCTCCAGCACCGGCCGGATTCCCCCGGCAGCGGCGATGTGATTGTCCTTGATCAGAATGGCATCCGACAGGCCAAAGCGATGGCTGGAGCCGCCACCGTGCCGCACGGCAGCCTTTTCCACCGCGCGCAGGCCCGGTGTGGTCTTGCGGGTGCAGGTGATGCGGGCGCGGGTGCCCCGCGTCTCGGCCACGAAAGCGGCGGTCAGCGTGGCGATGCCGGTCATGCGGCCGGCAAAGTTCAGCGCCACCCGTTCCGCCATCAGGATCGACCCCGCCGCCCCTTCAACGGTCATCAGCGTCGTGCCGGGTTCGAAACGGTCGCCATCCTCAGCCAGCGCCACAACCCGCAGCGCCGGATCGACCATGCGGAACGCCATCGCCGCCAGCCGCAGGCCCGAGGCAACGCCGGAACTGCGCGCGTTCAGCCGCACCGCCTGGCGCAGCCCCGGCGGGATGACCGCCGCGACGGTCGCATCGCCGGTCGGGCCAAGATCCTCGGTCAGGGCGTTGCGGACCAGGGGTTCCAGAAGAAGGTCGGGCAGCATCAGGCAGGTACCTTTTCATCACGAAGCGCCTCGGCCTCCGCCAGCGTCAGGCGGCTGCGGCGGGCCAGAGTGGGATCGGGTTGCGGATGGTCGGCGCGGAAATGCCCGCCCCGGCTTTCGCACCGCAACAGCGCGGCAGCAGCAATCAGCGTTGCCGCCGCCACCATGTTAAGCATCGGTTCCGGCAACGCGCGCCGGGACATCAGGGCCAGATCCCCCAGCGCACGGCGCAGGCCGGATTCGCTGCGGATCACGCCGCAACAATCGGTCATCAGGCCACGCAGATCGGCCACCATGGCAAGGTCAGGGCCAAGCCCCCCGACTTGCGGTGCCAGATGCACCTCCGGGGCTTCCCCAGGGGGAAGGTTCTCTGCCAGGTCCGCCGCCGCGCGTGTAGCCATCACCAGCGCCTCCAGCAGTCCGTTGGAGGCCAGGCGGTTCGCACCATGCAGCCCGGTCGCGGCCACTTCGCCCGCCACCCACAGCCCCGGCAACGAACTGCGGCCACGCAGGTCGCAAGCCACGCCGCCCATGTGGTAATGCGCGGCTGCGGCGACGGGGATGGGCTGTCGCGCCGGGTCGATCCCTGCCTGCGCACAGGCCGCGGCAACGGTTGGAAAATGCGCTTTGCCGTTCCCGGCAAAGATCGCCCGTGCATCCAGCGCCGGCGCCAGCCCGGACTGGCTTTGGGCAAAGACCGCGCGGGCCACGATGTCGCGCGGCGCAAGCTCGGCCGCCGGATGCGCGNCCGCCATGAAGCGCAACCCCCGGCTGTTGACCAGCAACGCGCCCTCGCCCCGCAGCGCCTCGGTCGCCAGTGGCGCGGGGTCGCCACCGCCGGCGATGGCGGTGGGATGGAACTGCACGAATTCCGCATCCGCCACCCGCGCCCCCGCCCGTGCGGCAAGGCCCAGCCCCTGCCCCCGCACCCTGCCCGGATTGGTGGTGATCGCATAAAGCCCCGCCGCCCCGCCCGAGGCCAGCAGAACCGCAGGCGCCTTCAGGAGAACGGGCTGCGAGGGCACGTCCGCGCGCGCCAGCCAGACGCCGGTGACGCGGCCGGACGAAAGCGCCAGCCGTTCCGCCGCAAACCCCTCCAGCACCTGAACCGAAGGAGTGTTGCGCAGGGCGGCGATCAACCGCGCCATGATGGCGGCTCCGGCGCTGTCGCCCTGCACCCTTGCGACACGCGCCTGCCTATGCGCCGCCTCGCGCGACAGGGCGAAGGCCCCTGCGGCATCGCGGTCGAACGGCACACCCAACGCCACGAGTGCCGCAACCGCCTCGGGCGCCGCCTCGGCCACGGCCTGCGCGACGGCGACGTCAACGATGCCCGCCCCCGCCACTACTGTATCGGCCACATGCGCCGCCACGCTGTCATCCGGCCCCAGCGCCGCCGCCACGCCGCCCTGGGCCCAGGCCGACGAGGCGCCCTGCCCCAGAGGATCGGGCGAGATCACCAGAACCGGACGCGGGGCCAGCCGCAGCGCCGCCGTCAGCGCGGCAATCCCCGCCCCCAGAATGACGATGCGGCCGGTCTCGATCATGCGGCGGCCTTCGCGGCGGAAAGCGCGATCATCCGCTCCACCGCCGCACGGGCGGGGGCCACGAGTCCCGCTGCCACCTCCACCGGGGTCGTCATGGAATGCAGCGACCACAGCACCTTTTCCAGCGTGATCATCTTCATGTAGGGGCACATGTTGCAGGGGCCGACAAACTCCACCGCCGGATGGGCGTCGGCGATGTTCGAGGCCATCGAACATTCCGTCACCAGCAGGGCCTTCGCCGGGCGTTCGCGCGCGACGAAATCAATGATGCCCGAGGTAGAGCCGGTATAATCCGCCTCCGCCACCACATCGGGCGGGCATTCAGGATGGGCGATGATGGTCGTATCGGGCTGGAACGCACGGAAATCCCGCAGGTCCTGCGCAGTAAAGCGTTCGTGGACGATACAGGCCCCGTCCCACCAGACCACCCGCTTTTCCGGCACCTGCCGCGCCACGTTCTGCGCCAGATACTTGTCGGGCGTCATAATGACAGTATCGCCCGGCAACGCCCGCACGATCTGCGCCGCATTGGACGAGGTGCAGCAGATGTCCGAGGCCGCCTTCACCGCCGCCGTGGTGTTGACATAGCTGACCACCGGCGCCCCGGGATACCGCGCGCGCATCACGGCGATGCCTTCCGGCGTGATCGCCTCGGCCAACGAACAGCCCGCCGCCATGTCGGGCATCAGCACCGTTTTGCCGGGGTTCAGAATTTTCGAGGTTTCGGCCATGAAATGCACGCCGCATTGCACGATCACCGGCGCGTCCACCCGCGTCGCGGCGATGGCCAGTTGCAGGCTGTCGCCCACCACATCGGCAATCCCGTGATAGATTTCGGGCGTCATGTAGTTATGCGCCAGAACCACCGCGCCGCGTTCCGCCTTCAGCCGGTTGATCGCCTGAACATAGGGCGTGTGCATGGCCCAGTCGGCAAAGGGCACCACCCGCGCCATACGGCCCCAGATCTCACGCGTCTGCTCTGCCAGGTCCAGCGAGGGGGCAAGATCATAGGCATGGGCAAGGTTCTGCCGGATTTCGGTCAGGCTGGGCGACATCGGGCGTTCCTCCGGGCAGCAAGGGGCTGCGCAGGCTCTACACAAGAAGGGGCTGAGTCGCAATCTATTGAAAATAATGAATTATTTGTTTGCCTGCAAACAAAATTGCCGTTGAACAGCCCGGCACCAGCGCCGGATCAGGGCGGCGGGGCCAGCGAAAAGACCGGCACGAAACTGGCCGGAGCCAGTGAGCCTTCGACCACGGCAGGGCCGGCAGTTTCCGCGGTTACCACGAGGATCGGCGGCCCGGCATGTGTCAGCTCCAGCCGCCCCTCCAGCGCCCGAACCGCCATCTCGACCGAAAGCCGACCCTGCTCAACGGGAAAATCGGTGGGCGCTGCCATGATCCGCCCCCGGATCACCCCGCGATAGACGGCATGACTCAGATAGGTCGAAACAACCCGCACGCGATCCGTCGCGCCCCGCGCCCGCAGGATCGACACGGCGGCTTCGGCCATCGGGCCACTTCCCACCAGATAGTCGATGTCGGGCCGCTGATCCAACGCCTCTTCGACCAGAAGCACCTGCTGCTCCAGCCCGGTATCCCCATAAAGTGTCGTCACGATTTCTGCGGAACTGCCGGCGATGGCCGACCGGAACCCCTGTTCGACAAAACTGACCCAGCCCGCCCCTGTCGGCCCCGGAAACCATGCAAGCCGCACCGGCGCGCTGCCGCGCGGATGGCGCGCGGCGATGAAACGCCCGGCGGCGGCGCCCATTTCCGTCCAGGGAACACTGGCCTTGCCGGAGATTCCCCGGTCGTCGATGTCGTTCACCGCCGCGATAACGGGCTTGCGCGCCGCCAGAGCCTCGACCAGCGGGGTCAGCCCGTCATAAGAGACCGTTCCCAGAATCACGGCATCGAATTCAGCCCCAGAACAGCCTTTCAGCTGCTCAGCCTGCCGGTCGAGATTGGGGTATCCGCCCGCCTCGAACACATCGAAGGCCACACCCAGCCGCCGCGCCTCTTCGACCATCCCGTAATTGACCGACAGCCAGTAGGCGTCTTTCAGGTGCGGATAAAGAATGCACAGCCGCCACGGCCGCGTGGCATGATCCAGCGGGTGATAGTCTACCGGATGGGCCGGGCTGCTGTCATCGAAGGGAAAGCTGCGCGCCTCCAGCTTCCAGACCGTTTCGGTAAGGGCGGGCAGGCTGGCGCCCAGCCATCCGGCAAGCGCAAGGGTAAGGCCTGGCAGTTTGCGCATCTTCCCCCCTCTCCCCTTCAGCGGAAATGATGTTAACCTGCGGTGAACAGCACCCCAGAGGCAAGCATTGCGTATCCTCGACTACAAATCGAGCCTCGGCGGGCGGCTCATGCTGGCCGTCCTGCTGATCGCGGGCTTTCCGGTCGCGACCGGCATTCTGGGCTGGTTCGAGTTGCAGGATGTGGCGCGCATTCAGTCGCGCGTGGTGACCGAGGCGATTCCGGCGATTTCCGAAGTGCGCGGCGTGGCCGAGGAAACCAGCCGGGTCGTCGCCATGGCCCCCGAACTGGCGGCCGTCACCGACGAGGCGCAGCGCACCGAACGATCCGCCTTCCTGTTCGCGCAGGCGGACGCGCTGCGGGACCGCCTGACCCGGCAACCCGCAGTCCGGGGCGAGGCGCTGGCCCGCGTGCTGGAGGCAGAGGCGGCGGTGCGTCAGGCTCTCGTGGCGATCGACGGGCAGGTCCGGCAGCGCATCCATCTGATCGCCCGCCGTGACGCACAGTTGCAGGCGGGCCGCATTGCCGCCGTCGAACTGACCGAAATCGCCGATACGCTTGTGGCCAATGCCGAAATGGGTGCGGCAGCGGTCATTTCCAGCCTCTATGACCTTGAAATGGACCCCGCCTCGGGCCTGCATACCCGGCTGGAGGCACTGGACAAGCTGATCGAGGTCGATCTGTTCCAGATGGGCCTGATGTTCGAACTGCGCGCCCATGCCTCGGAGGTCGGCTTGCTGCTGAACCGTGTGGCGGGGGTACGCAGTCAGGACGAACTTGATGGCATCCGGCAGGATCTGGACCTGCGCGCCAAGGTGATCGCGCGGCGTCTGGCATCGGTGAACGATCCACGCCGCGCCGAACGGGCGCTGGTGTTGCTGCGCACCATCGGCTCGGGGGTGGCGACACCGCCGGAAACCGCCACGCTGTTCGAAACCGCCGGTTCGGTTCTGGTGCTGACCGATCACATCGCCACAGCGGAAACCGAACTGCGTCAGGCCGCTGTGACGCTGGAACTTGCGGCGGCGGCGCTTGCCGACGGGATCGAGGCACGCGCGGTCGCGGCAGGACGGGCCGCCGAACAGGCGATCACCGCGACGCAGCGGCTTTATGCCTTTTCGGCCATGCTCGCGCTGGTTCTGTCGATGGCGGTGCTGTGGTTTTATGTGCGGGGCAACCTGATCCGGCGGCTGGATGCGCTGTCGGCCCGGATGACCGGGCTGGCTGAGGGTGATCTTGGCCCGATCATCCAGCCGGACGGCGCGGACGAGATTGCAGGGATGGAACGCGCGGTCGAGGTGTTCCGTCTGCAAGCCATCGCGAACCGCGCCTTCGCGACCGAGCGCGAGCGCCATCTGCAGGAATTGCACCGCCACCGCAACGAGCTTCAGCAACTGGTGGACGAACAGACGGAACAACTGCGCGGCGAGGTCGCGGCGCATGATGCCGCCCGGGCCCGTGCCGAAGCGGCGGACCGCGCAAAGTCGGAATTTCTGGCGATGATGAGCCATGAAATCCGCACGCCGATGAACGGGGTTCTGGGCATGTTGCGCAGCCTGCCGCAGGAAGGGCTGACGGATCATCAGGCCGCCCGCATCAATGTTGCCCTCGCCTCGGGCAATGGCCTGATGGGGCTTCTGAACAGCATTCTGGATTATTCCAAACTGGATCAGGGCACCGCCGACACTGAAAGCATGGCCTTCGACCTGACGGAGGCGCTGCATGATATCACCCTGCTGATGGCGCCGGTGGCCGAGGAGAAGGGCTTGCAGTTGCGCACGGTGCTGCCGGAAGCGCCGGTCCCACCCTTGCAGGGCGATATGGGCAAGCTGCGGCAGATCCTGTTCAACCTGCTGTCGAATGCCGTCAAGTTCACCGCCACAGGCGAAGTGGTGCTGCGCGCCATTCTTCTGCCGACCGACGGGCGCGACGGCGTGTTGCGCCTGCGCTTTCAGGTCGAGGATACCGGAAAGGGCATCGCACCCGAGGCGATGGAGCGGATTTTCACCCCCTTCCAGCAAGAAGACGCCCAGACCGCCCGCACCTATGGCGGCACCGGGCTTGGCCTGTCGATCTCGCGCAGGCTGGCCGGGTTGATGGGTGGGGTTCTGACCGCCGAAAGCCGCGCGGGCAAGGGCGCGACCTTCACCCTGACCGTGCCATTCCAGCGCGCCGAGGCCGCGCCTGCCGACGGGATGATCACCCTGCCGGAACCCGCCGCACGGCCGCTGAAGGTGCTGGTGGTCGAGGATCACCCGGTCAATCAGGAGGTCGCGCGATCCTTCCTGCGGACGCTCGGGCACCATTGCACCCTGACGGAAACCGGCGAGGCAGCGGTGGCGCTGGTGGCTGAGGGCGGCTTTGACGCCGTGCTGATGGATGTGAATCTGCCCGGCATTTCCGGCATCGAAGCAACCCGCAACATCCGGGCCCTGCCCGGCCCGATGGCCGCGCGGCTGCCGGTCATCGGCCTTTCGGCCCATGTGCAGCCCGAAGATGTGCAGGCCTGCCGGGCTGCGGGCATGAATGACATCATCGCCAAGCCGCTGTCGCCGGAAACGCTGGTTGCCGTGCTGAACCGCCACAGCCAGGCCCCCGCGGTGGCCGCCTCGGTCCAGGCAGCAATGGCCGACCTCGGGCCGGACCAGACCCGTACCCTTGTCCGGCTGATGCTGGAATCGCTGCGGCCGGGGGCCGAGGCTGTCATCGCGGCGGTCCGGGCCGGGGACCGGACGGCGCTGTCACGCCAGGCGCATCAGCTGAAAAGCGCGGTCGGTAATTTTGACATGCCCGAGCTTCTGGCGCTTCTGTCCGGGCTGAACCGGACGGATGCGCTGCCGGATGAAGCCACGCTCGCCGCCTTGCGGGCTGCTGTCGCGCGGGCGGAGCATGATCTGCGCGACACGCTGTCCGCACTCTACGCTCCGGTGCCGTTCATGCCAGCGGCGCAGTGAACACATAGCCCTCGCCGTGCGAAGTGCCAAAGATCCGCGGGACTTTCGGGTCATCGCCGAATTTCTCGCGCAGGCGCTTCACCATCACATCCACCGTCCGCGTGCTGGTCACGTTGCGTCGGTGCGTGATGGCCGACAGCAGCCTGTCCCGGTTCATCACGATTCCGGGGTTCAGGACGAAAGCGCGCAGCAGTTCGTATTCCGCGCGGGTCAGCTGGATCGACTCTCCCCCCGCCCCGACCACATGCCGCGCCGCCGTGTCGAAGGTGAAACCGGCAAAATGCACCACCCGGCGCGCCAGTTGCCGCATGGCCGCCGTGCGGCGCAGCAGGTTCTTCACCCGCGCCAGCAATTCGCGACGGTTGAACGGCTTGCAGACATAGTCATCCGCCCCCAGTTCCAGCCCGACGATGCGGTCGACATCATCGGTGCGGCCTGACAGCAGGATGATACCGATTTCCGACCGCGCCCGCTGTTCGCGCGTGATTTCCAGCCCGTCCTTGCCGGACAGGTTGATATCGACGATCAGCAGATCCGGGCTTTCCTGGTTCAATACCCGTTCAGCGGCCTCGGCCCCCGCACAGACGGTCACGCGATAACCGAAGGTTTCAAGATACCCGGCAAGTGCGGTCCGGGTTACCGCATCGTCTTCGATCACAACGATATGCGCCGCTGCTGAGGTCAAGGGTCGATCCGCCTCGTCTTGCTGGTCGATATTCTGTTAACATCTTGTAACAACTTTTTCCAGCCTGTTCATCCCGGTGGTCTGACCTGTTCACAAGCGCTGGCTAACATTGCCTCTCAGGAAAGATGTCACCTTTCCGGGGAAAAACGCCGCCCCGACACCGGCGCCAGACAACAGGGACCGAAAACCATGCAGAACAGAACGCGCCTGCTCATCTCCACAGCAGCTCTTGTGCTGACCACCGGAACCGCAATCGCCGAGGATTCCCCGGACCCGATCATCATTCCGATTCACAACTGGTCCAGCCAGATCGTGATGTCCAACGTCGTCGGACAGATGTTCCAGTCGCTTGGCAATTCCGTCGAATATGTCTCGACCGACAGTCAGGCGGTGTACGAGGCGATCCGTCTGGGCGATGCCACGCTGGAGCTGGAGGTCTGGGAAGGCGCCTTCGGCAATTCGTTCCGCGCGGCGGTCGAGAAGGGCGGCATCCACGACGTCGCCACCCATACCGCCATCACCCGCGAGGACTGGTGGTATCCGATGTGGACCAAGGATGCCTGCCCCGGCCTGCCCGACTGGAAGGCGCTGAACGAATGCGCCGGGCTGTTCGCCACGCCCGAAACCGGCGACAAGGGTCGTTTCCTTGGCGGCCCGGTGGACTGGCTGAAACATGACCAGGAAAAGGTCGATGCGCTTGGCATGAACTTCGTCGTGGTCAATGCCGGATCTGCCGCCGCGCTCTGGGCCGAAATCGCCGCAGCGGAGAAAAGCAAGACCCCGATCGTCCTGTTCAACTGGACACCCAACTTCGCCGAAGCAGTCTGGCCCGGCGAATTCGTGGAATTCCCGGCCTGGGAGGAAGGCTGCGACAAAGACCCGGCAAAGGGCCCGCTGCCGGACAAGGTTTATGACTGTGGCAATCCGGCCAATGGCTATCTGAAGATCGCGGCCTGGGACGAGATGAAGACCAAATGGCCCAAGGCCTATTCGGTGCTTCAGAAAGTGAATTTCACCAATGCCCAGATCGCGGAAATGGCCAAGCTCGTCGATGTGGACGGCATGGAACCCGAAGATGCCGCAGCGGAATGGCTGACCGCGAACGAGGCCGTCTGGAAGCCCTGGACCGAGTGACTTCGCCCGAGCGTACGTCCGTCACTTCCCTGTGACAGCACGCCCAACTCCACCCGGCCTGGCCGGGTGGCCCTTTCTTCCCTGCGAGGTCCGGCAATGGCTCAAGACAAAAGTGTGATTTCCTGCAAGAATGTCTGGAAGGTTTTCGGCGATCACCCGGCGCAGCTGGCTGGCCGGCTGGGCCCCGACACCACGATGGAGGAACTGCGCGCCAGCGGGCATATCGCGGCGGTGCGCAACGTCTCTCTCGATATCGCACGCGGCGAGATGCTGGTGGTGATGGGGCTGTCCGGTTCGGGCAAATCCACGCTGATCCGCTGTCTTGCCCGGCTGATCGACATTACCTCCGGGGCGATCACGGTCGAAGGTCGCGATCTGGGCGCGATGACGGAAACCGAGCTGATCGACCTGCGCCGCCGCAAGATGGGCATGGTGTTTCAGAGCTTCGGCCTGCTGCCGCATCGCACCGCTCTGGAAAACGTGGCCTTTCCGCTGGAAATGCGTGGGCAGGACCGGATTTCGCGAATCGCGCGGGCCAGCGAGATGCTCAATCTGGTTGGTCTGGGTGGGCGCGAAGGCTATTTCCCGCGCGAGCTTTCGGGCGGGCAGCAACAGCGTGTCGGCATCGCCCGCAGTCTGGCGGTAGAGCCGGACATCTGGTTTCTGGATGAACCCTTTTCGGCGCTGGACCCGCTGATCCGGCGCGAGATGCAGGATGAATTCCTGCGACTCAAGGCCATGATGGCCAAGACCATCGTCTTCATAACCCATGATTTCGACGAGGCGCTGCGCCTTGCCGACCGTATCGCCATCATGAAGGACGGCGCGGTCGAACAGATCGACACGCCCGAACGCATCGTCATGGCCCCCGCCACGCCCTATGTCGCCAAGTTCACCTCGGCGGTGGATCGTGCAAGGGTGGTACATGCCGGGGCGCTGGCGCTGCCGGTGGGTGGGCGGTCCGTCGAGGGCACGGCGCTGCCCGCTACCGAAACGCTGCACACGCTGGCCCGCCGCATCCTTCAGGACGACCGGCCGATGATCCCGGTCAGCGGTGCGGATGGCAGGATCAGCGGCGTGATCGACCGTGCCGCCGCGCTGGATCTTCTGCTGGGGCCTGCGGCATGAGCGGCGCCCTGTCCCGCCTTCCCCGGCCCGCGCTGGCCCTGTTCTGCCTTGCGGCGCTGCTGTGCCTCGGCCGCTTCATCCTGCCGGACGGGCTGATGCGCCTGCCGGAGCCGTTGATCCTGCCCTTTGCCCGCTGGATCAACACGGCTTTTGCCTTCCTGCGCGATGATCTGGGCCTGATGGTGGTCACCCGCGCCATTTCGGATGCGGTGGAATTCTGCCTCGATGTGACGGCAAACCTGCTTTACGGCAAATCGCGCTGGCCCATGCTGGGGCCGATCCCCTGGGTGGTGATCGCCGCCACCATGGGCATGGCGGGCTATGTTCTGGCCGGATGGCGCCTGGCACTGCTGTCGGCAGGAACCTTCGTCTGGATCGCGGTCATGGGCCAGTGGAAATGGGCGATGGAGACGCTTTCCGTCATCGTGGTCGCGGCGCCCTTCTCGGTGCTGTTGGGGATACTGGCGGGCACGCTCGCGTGGCGCTTCCGCCGGGTCGAGCGGGTGATGAACCCGATCCTCAACATCGCGCAGTCGCTGCCGCATTTCGCCTATATGATTCCGGTTGTGGTGTTCATCGGCGTCGGGCCGAAAGCGGGCGCCATCGTCACCATCATCTTCTCGGTGCCACCGATGATCCGCATGACGCTGCTGGGCCTGCGCGCTGTGCCGCCCGAGATCATCGAAAGCGGCAAGATGAGCGGCACAACCAAATGGCAGCTGATGCGCAGCGTCCGCATTCCGGCGGCCCGGACCGAGCTGCTGATCGGGATAAACCAGGTCATCATGCAAAGCCTTGCCATGGTGGTGCTGGCCTCGTTCATCGGCATGCCGGGGCTGGGGCAGAAGCTGCTGAACCTGCTGCAATCGCTGAAGATCGGGCTGTCGGTGGAAATCGGCATCACCATCGTACTGCTGGCCGTGGTGCTGGACCGGCTGTCGAAGGCCTGGGCGCTGAAACAGCCCGAACATCTGACTGCGGGCGCAGACTGGATGGTGCGCAACCGGCATCTGCTGATCTGGCTGGGGCTTTGCGCTGCTGGCTTCGCGCTGGCTGCCCTGCATCCCTATTTCGCGGTGGTCGAGCGCAAGCAGGCGCTGACCCTCGCCGGACCGATAGATGCCGGGGTGGACGGCTTCATCCGCCTGGTCACCCCGCTGACCGACTGGCTGCGCTGGTTCCTGATCACCTGGGTTCTGATCCCGCTGCGCGACGGCTTCCTGTGGTTGCCCTTTTCGGCGGTGCTGGCCTTTCTGGCCGGGCTGGGATGGCTGGTCGGCGGCGCGCGGTCTGCCCTGATCTGTCTGGCCTTCATCCTGCCGATTGCCCTGTCGGGCTGGTGGGACCGCGCCATGATCACGGTCTATACCGTCACGGTGGCCGTTATCATCGCGCTGCTGATCGGCCTGCCACTGGGGGTATGGGCCGCGGGGCGCCCTGCGCGCGCCAGCCGGTTTATCCTGATCTGCGACACGCTTCAGACCTTCCCCAGCTTCATCTACCTTATCCCGGTGGTCATGCTGTTCGGCGTCAATGACGTGGCGGTGATCGCGGCGGTGATGGTGTTTGCCACGGTCCCGATTCTGCGTTTCACCATCGAGGGTCTGCGCGGCGTGCCCGCCGAAACCATTGAGGCCGCCGCCATGTCAGGCGCCGGTCCCCGACAGGTTCTGTGGCATGTGAAACTGCCGCTGGCCGTGCCCACGCTGGTGATCGGCGCCAATCAGTCGATCATGTTCGCCCTCTTCATGGTCATCATCGCCGCCTTCATCGGCACACAGGATCTGGGGCAGGAAATGCAGCGCGCCCTGTCGTCCACTGACGTGGGCAAGGGGCTGGTGCTTGGCTTTGCCGTCGCCTTCATGGGGCTGATGGCGGATCACCTGCTGCTGACCTGGGCCGCAGGCCGCCGGAAAAAGCTGGGCGCCGCGCAATCCGCCGCCTGATCCGCCGGCCGCAGGGAAACCACCGCCCCGGATCCGGGGCGGTGGTTTCCGTTCGGGGGGGAGTAACGCCGGGGCGCGCGGATCTTTTTCGGGATGAAAGCCGCGCATGGCTTCGTATGTGTCAGGAATTTCCCCTGAACACGGGCCAGCATGTCAGACGCCTTTGCCATTTCCGCGACCATGCCGCTGCCCGGCGATCCGGCCCCGTGGTTCTACCAGCGCACCCCAGCCAATCCCCGCTTTGCCTTCGATACCACGGCCGGACGCCATATCGCGCTTTGCTTTCTGGGCTCGACGCGGGATGCACAGGCGCAGGCGGCCATCCGCGCGGTTCTGGCCCGGACGGACCTGTTCGACGACGAACACGCCTGCTTCTTCGCGGTCAGCAATGATCCCGGCGACGAGGCGCAGGGCCGTCTGGCCAACCGCACACCCGGCTTCCGGGTGTTCTGGGATTTCGACCTGTCGGTGGCCAAGCTATATGGCGCGGTTCCGGCCGATGCGGATACAGCCACCGGACAGCTGGCCATGAACCGCTTCTGGCTTCTGCTGGACCCGACGCTGCGGGTGGTGGCCACAATCCCGTTCCGCGCCGATGGCGGCGATGTGGCCGAGTTCCTGGCGCTGGTGGAGGCGCAGCCCGCCCCCGGACGCTTTGCCGGCATTGATCTTCAGGCGCCGGTCCTGTTCCTGCCCCGGCTGTTCGAGCCTGACCTTTGCCGTCATCTGATCGGACTTTACGAGTCCCATGGCGGCACCGAAAGCGGCTTCATGCGGCAGGTCAACGGCCGCACTATCGGCATGACAGACCGCAAGCACAAGCAGCGCAGCGATTTTGACATCACCGACAAGGATCTGATCGCCAGCCTGCAAAGCCGCTTCCTGCGGCGCGTCGTGCCGGAAATCGCCAGGGCACACCAGTTCAGGGTCACCCGGATGGAGCGGTATATCGTTTCCTGCTATGCTGCCGAGGATGGTGGCCATTTCGCGGCACATCGCGACAATACCACCTCTGGCACCGCGCATCGCCGGTTTGCGGTTTCAGTCAACCTCAACGACGATTTCGACGGCGGCGAGGTCAGCTTTCCCGAATACGGGCCGCGCGGCTTCAAGGCACCGCCGGGCGGGGCGGTGGTGTTTTCCTGCTCGCTTCTGCACAAGGTGAGCCGCGTAACCCGGGGACGTCGCTATGCGTTTCTGCCATTCCTGTATGACGATGCCGCCGCGCATCTGCGCGAACGCAATGCGGCACTGGTCGGAGAGAAAGGATCGGGCTATCGCGCGGGATGAAACCGCGCGCCGCTCCGTATACCGGGCATGAAGAGTTTTGACGTGACCCCCCATCTGGAGCCGATGCGCCGTTACGCACGGGTTCTGACGCGTGCCGAAACGGAAGCGGACGATCTGGTTCAGGGCGCCCTGCTGAAGGCCTATGAACGGCGCGGCAGCTTCCGGGCGGGCGCGGACCTGCGCGTCTGGCTCATGGCGATCCTGCACAATCTCTTTATCGATCAAAGGCGCGCGCACCGCGCTTCGGTCGCACGTGAACAGGCCTGGGCCGACAGCAACCCCGGATTTTCGCCGCCCGAAGGCGAACATGTCGTCCGGCTGGAGCAACTCCGCCAGGCATTTCTCGCGCTGCCCGCCGAACAGCGCGAGGCGCTGCATCTGATGGGGGTCGAGGGGCTGAGCGTGACCGAGGCCGCCACAATCCTCGATATCCCGGCCGGGACAGTCATGTCGCGGGTCGGGCGGGCCCGTGCTGCCCTGCGGCGTTTCGAAGACGGCCCCGCCGCCCGGGCGGTTCCCCCTTCCCTCAAACTGGTGCGAGGCCAAGATGACAGATGATCCCCAGGACCAGATCGAGACGGATATCGCCGCCTTCATCAACGATCAGCTTGACGGCGAGCAACGCTATGCGGTGGCAGAACATCTGTCGCGGCATCCCGGGCGCGCCGCAGAAGTGATGGCCGAAATGCGCCTCACCGAAGGTTTGCGGCTGGCCATGGCTGCGGTGGAAAGCCCCCCTCCGCCGCAGATGCGGCTGGCCGCAAGCCGACTGGAGACAGGGCTTGCGCAGCGCCAGTCACTGCGCCGCTGGCTGCCTTTCGCCGCAGCGGCGGCGATGTTTGTCATGGGCTGGACCGCACAGGGCCTTTACCCCCGGACGCCCGAAGCCCCCTCGGGCGATATTGCCCGGCTTTTCGAGACCGCACTGGACGTGCAGGATGCCGTGAGCCTGCGCATCGCGCTCAGCAACGATCTTGGCCCGATGCCGAAAGATCCGACCCGCATCGCGGCCCGGCTGGGCATTGATCTGCCACGGCTGCCGCAGGGCTGGTCGATCCGCGCCGCGCAGATCGTGGCCACGCCGGAACGTCCGGGCGTCGCCCTGGTCATCGAAACGCCCGATCTGGGGGAAATCCTGCTGTTCAGCGTGCTGCGCAGTGTCGACGGACCGGACATGCCCGCCACGGCGACCGCCCGTGGAGACGGCGCGCTGGCGTTCTTTGAACGCAACCGCACAGCCTTTGTGCTGGTCGACAATTCCGGCACCGCCACGGATTTGCGGCGCGGCGCGGAAGTGCTGCGCCATCGGTTCAACTGACGGTGCCGCAGCACATGAAAGACATCCGCCTGACCCCCGCCGAGCTTGCCCTTGCCTCCGCGCAGGAGGCGCTGGATCGCAGGGATCTTCAGGGTGCGGTCACCGCTTTTGCCCAGGCAAGGGCAGCAGGCGCCTCGACACGGCTGACGGCGCGCGGCCATGCGCTTGCCCTGTCCGAACTGGGCCGCCACGCCGAGGCAGTGGAAGCTTTCAAGCCTCTGTTTGCCAAGGCGCAGAAGGATGGCGCCACTGTCAATCTGATGGGGGTTCTGCTGAAACGCGCCGGGCGGCTTGGAAAGGCTGCCGAAGTTCTGGAGCTTGCCCGCAAGCTGCGCCCGCATGACCGGTCACCCTGGCAGAACCTTGGCAATGTCTATGAGGCTCTGGGCCAGCCGGATAAGGCGGCGGCCTGTTTCCGCAGCGCCCTGAAGATCGAGCCGACATCGGCAACGCTCTGGCGGCTTCTGGGGCGTCAGCAGATGGCACTGTCGCAAACAGAGGAAGCCTGCGATTCCTTCCGGCGTGGCCTGGCTCTGGCGCCGCGCGATACCGAGATGACGGCGTTTCTGGTTCAGGCGCTTCAGGTTGCCGGGCGCGTGGACGAGGCGCGCGCCCTGATTGTAAAGCTGTGCGAAGAGCGGCCCGGGGACAGCGAACTGGCTGTCATCGACGCGCGGCTGTCCTTTCGCAGCGGCGATGTGGCACGGGCTCAGGCCATCCTGAACGCGGTTCTGGCGCAGGACCCGGCACATCTGGCCGCCAACCTGCAACTGGCCAACCTGATCGGGGACAGTGATCGCGAACAGGTGAACCGGGCGCTGGAACGGGCAGTCGCGGGTCATCCCGACAGTTTCGTGGCGCTGGACCGGCTGACCGAAAGCCTGTCGCGCAGCCGGTATGGCAACGAGGCGGATCATATCGAACGGGCCTACCACCTGGCCAAACAGCTGATGGAACGGTTTCCAACGCGTATCCCCGAGGCCGCGCGTACCCTGCGGACCATCCTGCAACGGGTGCTGGACGAAGACCGGATGGCGCAGACCGGCAGCCTGGACAGCCTGCTGCCACTTTGGCAGGCCCAAGGATTGCATTCCTCGGTTCACTACGAACTGGGGCAGGTGCAGACCCTGGACGACCGGCTGAAGCTGGTGGACTGGCATCGGCAATGGGGACGCCGAGTTGCCCGCCAGATCACCCCGGTTCCGCCCGTCGCCCTGCCGGCGCTTGCCGGTGGCCGCAAGCTGCGCGTGGGCTTCATGTCCTCCGATCTGCGGCACCATCCGATCACCTATTTCACCCTGCCGTTGCTGGAAAACTATGACCGCGATGCGGTCGAAGTCTTCTGTTATTCCTTCAGCGAGAAGGAACCCGATCAGGTGCAGCGTCATCTTGAAGCGCAGGTGACCGGCTTTCGTCACTGGCCGAAGCGCCCGGATGATCAGGTGGCCGAAGGGATCGCGGCGGACGGACTCGATATCCTGTTCGAACTCGGCGGGTCCACGGCGATGAACAAGCTGGAGGTGATGGCCCGACGGCCCGCGCGTCTGGGGGCAAGCTGGCTGGGCTATCCGCATTCGGCGGGGCTGGAACAGATCGACCTGATCCTGACCGATCCCTATATCCAGCCCGAAGACCCGCGCCTGCTGATCGAACGGCCCTTCGCGATGCCGGAAACCTGGGTCGCCCTGTCGCGACTGTTCTGGCCGCACGAGATCGCGGAGGGCACGCCGCAGACGCGCAAGGGCCATCTGACCTTTGGCACGGCGAACAATCCGTACAAATACACCCCCGCCTGTCTGGACGCCTGGGCGGCGGTACTGCGGGTCGTACCGGGATCGCGGTTCCTGTTCCTGCGGCCCGAAGCCGGGGTCGGAAGCTTTGTCGCGGGGGCGAGAGCCGCCTTCGCCCGCCGCGATGTCGACCCGGACAGGCTGGAGTTCATCGGTGTCCGTGGCGATCATATGCGCCACTACAACGAAATCGACATCGCGCTGGATACCCTGCCCCATGTCGGCGGCACCACGACCTGCGAGGCGCTCTGGATGGGGGTGCCCACGGTCAGCCTTGTCGGCGCGGGCTTTCCCGAGCGGCTCAGCTATTCGAACCTGTCCAATGCGGGGCTGGGCGATCTGGCGACGCTGTCGGTCGCCGATTATGTGTCCGCCGCCGCCGGTCTGGTGGCCCATCCCGCCCGCCGCCTTGCGCTGCGCCACGGCCTGCGCGCGCAGATCGCCGCGAACCCTCTGGGCCAGCCCGCGCGGTTCACCCGGAATTTCTATGATCTGGCCAGAAAGGTGGCATCCGAGTGAAGGCAGTCATTCTGGCAGGCGGGCGCGGCACGCGGCTTTCTGAAGAAACCGGGCTGAGACCCAAGCCCATGGTCGAGATCGGTGGCCGCCCGATCCTGTGGCATATCATGAAGATCTATGCCGCGCATGGTATTCAGGATTTCATCATCTGCCTTGGCTATCGCGGCTGGCAGATCAAGGAATACTTTCTGAACTACGGGCAGCTTTCCTCGGACCTTACGGTCGATCTGGCCAATGGTGCCGTCGAAGTGCTGCGGCCCGCCGCCGAACCCTGGCGGGTGACGCTGATCGACACCGGCGAGGAAACACAGACTGGCGGGCGTCTGGCGCGGGTCGGGCACCTGCTGCGCAATGACCCTGCCTTCTGTCTGACTTATGGCGATGGGGTCGGCGATGTGGACATCGGTGCCGCGGTCGCGTTTCACCGTGCACACGGGCGGCAGGCCACGGTTACTGCCGTAACGCCGCCGGGCCGGTTCGGGGCGCTGGAGCGGAAAGGCAATCTTGTCGGCGCCTTTACCGAGAAACCGGAAGGCGACGGCGGCATGATCAACGGTGGTTTCTTTGTTCTGTCGCCGGAAGTGCTGGACCGGATCAGGGACGATATGACCGTGTGGGAGCAGGAGCCGCTCAAGAGCCTCGCGCGGGATGGCGAGTTGATGGCCTTCGACCATCACGGCTTCTGGCAGCCGATGGACACGCTGCGCGACCGCGATCAGTTGCAGAGCCTGTGGGAAGAGGGCCGGGCGCCGTGGAAGCTGTGGTAAGGCGCCCCGATCCCCGGTTCTGGGCCGGGCGCCGCGTGCTGCTGACGGGGCATACCGGCTTCAAGGGTGCCTGGGCAGCGCGGATGCTGGCCGCGCTTGGTGCAGATGTCACCGGCTTCGCCCTCCCCCCCGCAGCCGGGCCTGCGGCCTTCGGGGCACTGAACGTGGCCCAGGATCTGGCGCGGGATCTGCGCGGCGACCTGCGGGACGCCGGGGCGGTCAGGCAGGCCGTCGCCGGGGCGGAGGTCGTGTTGCATCTGGCGGCGCAGGCGATCGTCTCGACCGGATACCGTGATCCGCAAGGCACATGGGACAGCAATGTCACCGGAACCCTGCACCTGTTGCAGGCCCTGCGCGGCTCCGGTGCCACAGCGGCGGTCATCGTCACTTCGGACAAGGTTTACCGCAATGACGGCAGCCGCGCCTTCGTCGAGACCGATGCCCTGGGCGGCGATGATCCCTATTCCGCCTCCAAATCCGCCTGCGAGATTCTGGTTGCCAGCCACCGGGCCAGCTTTGCCGATCTGCCCGCGCTTGCGACGGCGCGGGCGGGCAATGTCATCGGCGGCGGGGATTTCGGGCCGGACAGGCTGATCCCCGATCTGGTCCGGGCGCAGCAGGCAGGCAAAGCGCTGCGTCTGCGCAACCCCGACGCGACCCGGCCGTTCCAGCATGTGCTGGATGTGGTGGCAGGATATCTGCTGCTGGCCGAGACCCTGGCCACGGGTGATGCCCCGCCGGCCGTCAACCTCGGGCCGGCCGAGGCCGAACTTCCGGTGCGCGACCTTCTGGCCGGCTGGCAGGCGGCGACGGGCCGACCGCTGGACTGGCGTCTTTCCGACGCGCCCCCGATGCCCGAGAAATCACGCCTCGCGCTTGACAGCGGTCTGGCCCGCCACCGTCTGAACTGGGCACCTCGCCTTGGCACGGCACAGGCCCTGACCGAAACGGCCCGCTGGTATGATGCCTGGGCCCGCGACACCGATATGGCCGCGCACAGCGATCAGGCCATCCGCCGCTATCTGGAGATCTGACATGGCCGATGCCGTAACCCGTTGCCGCGCCTGCGATGCCCCTTTCGGCCCGGTCCTGTGCGATCTTGGCACCATGGCCGTCGCCAACTCCTACCTGCCGCCAAATGCAGACAGGGCCACCGAACCGCGCTTTCCCTTGCGAACGGTAGTCTGTTCCGCCTGCCGCATGGTCCAGCTTGACCATGTGGTCGATGCCAGCGCGATTTTCAGCGACTATGCCTATTTCTCGTCTGCCTCCGCATCGTGGCTCGGTCATGCGCGGGCGTTTTGCGATACGATGACCGCGCGGCTGGGGCTTGGCCCGGAATCGCTGGTGATCGAGGTCGCCTCGAACGACGGCTATCTGCTGAAGAATTTCGTGGCGACTGGCATCCCCTGTCTCGGGATCGAGCCTGCGGCCAATGTGGCCGAGGTCGCCCGCGCCGCCGATGTGCCGACGGAAGTGGCCTTTCTGACGCCGGAAACCGCAGGACAACTGACCGCCCGGCATGGCCGCGCCGATCTGGTGGTGGCCAACAATGTGCTGGCGCATGTGCCCGATATCAACGGCTTTGTCGCCGGTCTCGCCCTGCTGTTGGCCCCCGAAGGCGTGCTGTCGGTCGAGGTGCCGCATCTGCTGAACCTCGTCGATCAGGTGCAGTTCGACACGATCTATCACGAGCATTATGCCTATTGGTCGCTGCTGGCGGTGGAGCGGCTGTTCGCCCGCCACGGGCTTCAGGTCTTCGATGTCGAAGCTTTGCCTACCCATGGCGGCAGCCTGCGCATTCTCGCTTCGGCCATTGTGCGCCCGGCCTCGCCCGCGCTTCTGGCGCTGCGCGCGGAAGAGGCAGCGCGCGGGCTGGACAGCGATGATTTCTACAAGGGCTTCAACGCCCGCGTCCGCAAGGTGCTGCAAGGCTTTCAGGCCTGGCTGGCGGCCAAGACCGACATGGGCCGCAAGGTAGCAGCCTATGGCGCGGCGGCGAAGGGCAATACCTTCCTGAATGCCGCGCGGGTGCGCCCTAAAGATCTGCTGGCGGTGGCCGATCTGTCAGCCGCCAAACAGGGCCGCCTGCTGCCCGGCAGCCATATTCCGGTGATCGCCCCGCACGAATTGCTGGCGATGGGGCCGGACGAGATTCTGATCCTGCCCTGGAACATCGCGCCCGAGATCGTCGGCCAATTGCGCAGCGCCGGATTTGCCGGGGGTCTGTGGACCGCCGTGCCGGAAATGCGGCGGCTCTGATGCGGCTGGCCCCGACGCCCCTGCCCGACGTCTGGCTGGTGGAAAGCCAAAGCCACGAAGATGCGCGGGGCGGTTTCCGGCGGTCATGGTGCGCCGCAAGCTTTGCCGCGGCGGGGGTCGATTTCACGCCCGTTCAGGCCAGCCTGTCCACCAATACGGCTCCTCATACCCTTCGCGGCCTGCACTGGCAGGCCGAACCGAAGGGCGAACAGAAGCTGGTGCGCTGTGTGGCGGGCCGCATTCAGGATGTCGCGCTTGACCTGCGGCCCGAAAGCCCCGGCTATCTGCGCTGGCATGCGGTGGAGCTTTCGGCGGAAAACGGTGCGGCGCTGCTGTTGCCGCGCGGGGTTGCGCACGGGTTTCTGACGCTGACCCCCGGCGCCGTGGTGGAATATCTGATGGATGTGCCGCACAGTCCCGAGGCCGCACGCGGCGCCCGCTGGGACGACTCAGCCTTTGGCATCCGCTGGGCAGCACCGCCCTCGGTCATCTCGGGCCGTGACCGCGACTGGCCGGATTTTGTACATGGCTGATCCGGTTATGCTGACCGGCGCTACCGGCTTCGTCGGTCGGGCCATTCTGGCAGAGCTGCGGTTTCGCGGCATCCCGGTCCATGCGGTCAGCCGCCATCCCGGCCCGGCCCAAACCGGGGTGATCTGGCATCGGGCAGACCTGTTGCGCAAGGAAGACCGCGCGCGTGTTGCAGGGCTGGCGCCGCTGTTGATCCACGCCGCCTGGGAGGTGCCGCATGGCAGCTTTTGGACCGCCCCCTCCAACACGGCATGGCAGGCTGCATCGCTGGATTTGATACGCCGGTTCTGCGCGGCGGGCGGGACAAGGGTTCTGGCGCTTGGCACCTGTGCAGAGTACGATGCGCAGATCGCGGGACCGTGGAATGAAGACCGTCTGATCGCCCCCTCAACCCCCTACGGGCAGGCCAAGGCGGAGTTGCATTGCGATCTGGCGGCGGTCTGTGGCACCGGGCTGGTCTGGGCGCGCCTGTTTCACCTTTATGGGCCGGGCGAGGATCGGCGCAGGCTGGTGCCATCGCTGATCGACGCCATACGACAAGGCCAGCCCGCAGAGGTCCGCGCATCGGGTCTGATCCGCGATTTTGCTTCGACCGCCCATGTGGCGCACTGCATCGTTACACTGCTGCTGTCAGGCGCAACGGGAGCTTTTGACATCGGCTCCGGCGCGGCCCGAAGCCTGGGCGCGCTGGCGCAGATCATCGCCGGGGAACTGAGCGCGCCGGATCTGCTGCGGCTGTCATCCCCGGCACAAGCTGCCGAGACCGCCATCATGGCGCCGGAACTGCACCGGCTGCGCGCCGCCATCGGACCTTGTGACGAGCGCCCGGAAACGGCTCTGGCGGCCCATGTGCGGGCCGACCGAGAGGCCATTCCGTCTGTCTGACAGGCTCGCGACGGCGCCCTCAGTGGGCTTACTTGCCCACCTGTGCCACGGCCAGTGCCTGTTCCAGCACCGCCGCATTCCCGATCTGGTTGGCCAGGACGAGGATCAGCCGCGCATTCAGCGCCGCGCTTTCCTCATCGCTCAGCCCGTCATGGGCGGCGATCAGCCGGGCATAGAAACCATCGGGATCGGTAATATTCGGGGTCAGGATCAGATCCATCTTCTTACTCCTTGCCGCAGGCATGACCAACGGCGCGTCGCACAGCGGATTCGTCAAAAGCGGCCCAGCGGGCGGCGACATGTTGGTCGGGGCGGATCAAAAGCACGGCTGACGTGGCCCCGCCCAGATACCGCTCTGCCAGTGCGCCGGTCGCATCATCGTTGACCGACAGCTTGACGCGCCGCAGCGCAATGCCCCCCACATCCAGTTGTTCCGGCGCATCGGCGTCGATTGTCAGCAGCACGAAGTCCCCGCCCAGCCTGTCCAGCACGAAACCATCAGCCAGCGGAGCATCGGGGCAGGGCGCACCCGGCCGCGTGCGCGCGGGGGCCTCGGGCAGGGCATCCTCGCCATTCAGCGGCCCGTTGTCATAGACACAGGGCAGTGACAGCCGCCCCGAATTTACCAGCGGGCGGGCGAAGGCATGCTTTTCCGCCAGTTGCAGAACCGCGTTGCGGAAAGTGTGGCTGATCTTCGATTTCGGCGTGATGAAATCGGTGGAACGGCTGGAGTTCAGGATGTTCTCGTCCGCCGCGAAACACCGCTCGGTATCATAGCTGTCCAGCAGACTTTCAGGCGCCCGCCCCTTCAGCACCAACCCCAGTTTCCAGCCGAGGTTATCCACATCCTGCATGCCGGAATTGGCCCCGCGTGCCCCGAACGGCGAAACCTGATGCGCGGAATCCCCGGCAAACAGCACCCGGCCATGGCGGAACTGCTTCATGCGGCGGCACTGGAACGTGTAGATCGAGGACCAGACGATGTCATAGCCCAGCCCTTCGCCAAGGAAAGCATCCAGCCGGCGGCGGATGTTTTCCTCTTTCATCTCTTCCTTGCGGTCGACGTTCCAGCCAATCTGGAAATCGACCCGCCACACATCATCCGGCTGTTTGTGCAGCAGGGTCGAGGCCCCGGCGCCATGCGTGGGTTCGAACCAGAACCAGCGCTCGGTCGGGAAATCGTCATTGTGCATGCGGATGTCGGCGATCAGGAAGCTGTCCTGAAACACCCGCCCCTCGAAATCCAGCCCCATCATGCCGCGCAGCGGGGACGAGGCCCCATCACAGCCGATCAGCCAGTCGGCCTCGATCCGGTACGGTCCTTCCGGCGTCATGATGTCCAGAACGACGTGATCGTCCTTCACCTCCATGGCGTCCAGCCGGTTCTTGCCGCGAATTTCAATCGGTGCGCCGGTGGCCTGCAATTCACGCACACGCTCCACCATGAAGCGCTCGAAATAGGGCTGTTGCAGGTTGATGAAGGCCGGATACTTGTGCCCGGCCTCGGGCAGCAGGTTGAAGTCATAGATCTGGCGATCCTCGTGGAACACCTTGCCAAGGTTCCAGACCACGCCCTTTTCCACCATCGGCCTGCCGCAACCGTAGCGGTCGGCGATCTCAAGGGTGCGCTTGGCAAAGCAGATGGCCCGGCTGCCCATGCCGATGCCCTCGTGATCGTCCAGCACCAGCACGGGGATGCCCTGCTGGCCCAGATCCAGCGCCGTGGCGATGCCGATGGGGCCGCCGCCGACGATGACCACCGGATGCCGCACGGGCTGCGCCGCATCCTGATCAGAGGAGCGTTCGTAGGGGTATAGCTTGAAAGCCAGGCTGTAACGATCGTTCAGCACGTCAGCATCCTCCGGGGAAATGTCGGGAGCGGGGGCCGGGGTTGCCGACCCCCGAAGGGATCAGCCTTGCAGGGCTTCCCACATTTGTTGATCTCGGGTTGCGGTCCAGATTTTGGGAGTGTCGATGCCTTTTGCTTCGTCGTATGCGCGGGCGACGTTGAAGGGGAGGCAGTGTTCGTAGATGGCGTAGTTTGCGAATTTGGGGTCGCAGGCGGCGCGGACGGCGTCCCATGCTTCTTTGAGGGAGCCGCCGCGGGCGACGACGCGTTCGACGGGTTTGTAGGTGGAGCGGATGAAGTCTGCGGTATTGGCGATGGCTTTGGCGACCATCTCCTCGCCCACCAGCGCGTCGCCGCGGCCGGGCGCGATGGCGCGGGGCTCAAAGGCCGCGATATTGGCGAGCGTTTCGGGCCAGTCCGTGAAGTGGCCGTCGCCGCAATAGCAGGCGGAATGGTATTCGACGATATCGCCGGTGAACATCACCTCCTGATCGGGCACCCAGATCACCGCGTCACCGGCGGTATGGGCGCGGCCGAGCTTCATGATGTCCACCCGGCGGCGGCCGAGCCAGACCGTCATGCTGTCGGAGAAGGTGGTGGTCGGGCGGGTCAGGCCGGGGATTTCCTCGTGCCCCTGGAACAGACGCGGGAAGCGGCCGAACTCGCTGTCCCAGTCCTCCTGCCCGCGCTCCTCGACCATGGCGGCGGCCACGTCGGACATGATGATTTCCCGCGCGCCATAGGCGCTGGCGCCCAGCACCCGCACCGCGTGGTAATGCGTCAGCACGACATGGCTGATCGGCTTGTCGGTGACCGAGCGCACGCAGTCGATGACCTTGCGCGCCAGACGCGGCGTCGCCTGCGCCTCGACGATCATCACGGACTCATCGCCGATGATCACGCCGGTATTGGGGTCACCCTCGGCGGTGAAGGCGTAAAGCCCCTCGCCGATTTCGGTGAAGCTGATCTTCTTTTCAGACAGGTCGCCCTGCGAGGCAAAGGCCTTGGCCATGGTTCACTCCTTCGCCCAGCCGGGCAGTTCGATGGCGGGCAGCACCTGCCCCGCGCAATCGCCAAATCCGATGCGGTAGCCCGCGCCCTGCGCCGCGCCGCGCAAGACCAGCGTATCGCCGTCCTGAAGGAAGCTGCGCGTTTCGCCGGTCTCCAGCGTCAGCGGTTCCTTCCCGCCCCAGCTCAGCTCCAGCAGCGAGCCGCGCGCGTCCTTCGCGGTGCCCGAGATGGTGCCCGACCCCAGCAGATCGCCCACCCGCATCGCACAGCCCGAGGTCGTGTGATGCGCCAGCTGCTGCGCCGCCGAATAATACATCTCGCGGTAATTGGTGCGCGCGATCACGGTCTCGGCCTTGCCCCCGGGGGCGAGGCTGACCGTCAGTCCGATGTCGTAAAGCATCGGCCCCGGCTCGCGCAGATAGGGCAGCAGCGGGCGTTCGCGCGCGGGCGTCGCCACGCGGAACGGCTCCAGCGCCGCTTTCATCACGATCCAGGGGCTGATCGTCGTCGCCGTCGCCTTGGCCTGGAACGGCCCGAGCGGCTGGTATTCCCAGGCCTGGATATCACGCGCCGACCAGTCGTTCAGCAGCACATAGCCGAAGATCATCTCGTCGGCCTCGGCCACCGAGACCATGCCCTGCGACGGCTGGCCGACGATGGCGCCCATCTCCAGTTCCAGATCGAACCGCGCCGAGGGCGCAAGGCGCGGCAGCGCCTCGTCCGGCCCCTTCACCTGCCCCCAGGGCCGGGTGACCGGCGTGCCCGAGACCACCACCGACGAGGCCCGGCCGTTATAGCCGATCGGGATCGACAGCCAGTTCGGCGGCAGCGCATTCTCGGCGCCGCGGAACATGGTGCCCACATTCACCGCATGGTTCTTGCCGGCGTAGAAATCGGTATATTCCGCCACCGCGAAGGGCATCAGCAGCCGCGCGCCCGCCTGCGGCACCAGATGCGGCGCCACCATGGCACGATGCGCCGGGTCCGACAAAAGGTCGGTCAGCCGTGCCCGCAGCGCCGCCCAGACCGCAGGCCCCGCCGCCATCACCGCATTCCAGGCGGGGGCCGCGAACAGCGCCGGGTCCAGCCCGTGATCCACCGCGCCCACATCGAGGATCATATCCCCGATGGCCACCCCCATCCGCGCGCCCCGGCCATCGTCGAAGACGCCACAGGGCAGGTTCTGGATCGGGAAGTCGGTGTCGCCCTGCGCCGAGGCCAGCCAGCTTTGCTGCGTCATGCCTTGATCCCCGGCGTGCCGTCGAATTTCTTTTCAAGGCTGTCCCAGCAATCGACGTAATCGTCCTGCAGCGGCGCCTCTTTCGCGGCAAATTCCGTCAGATGCTGCGGGAAGCGGGTCTCGAACATGAACTGCATGGTCTCGGCCTGGTAATGCGGCACCATCGGCTCGTTCGACCCATGTTCGAAGGCGTTGCGATCCGGCCCGTGCGGCAGCATCATGTTGTGCAGCGAGATGCCCCCCGGCACAAAACCCTGCGGTTTCGCATCATAGATGCCATAGATGTTGCCCATCAGCTCGGACATGATGTTCTTGTGATACCATGGCGGGCGGAAGCTGTGCTCGGCCACCATCCAGCGGTCGCGGAACAGCACGAAGTCGATGTTCGCCGTCCCCTCCTGCCCCGAGGGCGCGGTCAGAACCGTGAAGATCGACGGATCGGGATGGTCGAACAGGATGGCGCCCACCGGGCTGTAGGTGCGCAGGTCGTATTTGTAGGCGCAGTAATTGCCGTGCCAGGCCACCACATCCAGCGGGCTGTGGTCGATGAAGGTCTCGTGGAACTGGCCGCACCATTTGATCACCACGCGGCTGCGGGCCGCGCGGTCCTCGAAGGCCGCCACCGGGCATTTGAAGTCGCGCGGATTGGCAAGGCAGTTCGCCCCGATCGGGCCGCGGCCCGGCAGGTCGAACTTCTGGCCGTAATTCTCGCACACGAAGCCCCGCGCCGGGCCGTCCGGCAGTTCCACCCGGTAGACCAGACCGCGCGGGATGATGGCAATCTCCTTCGGCTCCAGGTCAATGATGCCCAGTTCCGTGCAGAAGCGCAGCCTGCCCTCCTGCGGCACCACCAGCAATTCGCTGTCGGCCGAGAAGAAATACTCGTCCTCCATCGACTGCGTCACCAGATAGACATGGCTCGCCATGCCCACCTGCGTGTTCACATCCCCCGCCGTCGTCATCGTACGCATCCCCGTGATCCAGGTCAGCGCCCCGTCCCCCACCGGCACAGGGTCCCAGCGGTACTGCCCCAGCGAGATCACATCCGGGTCGATATGCGGCGCCGATTTCCAGTAAGGCACCGCGATCTTCGTGAACCGGCCCACATGTTTCACCGAAGGCCGGATCCGGTAGCACCAGGTCCGTTCGTTCTGCCCCCGCGGCGCCGTGAAGGCCGTGCCCGAAAGCTGCTCGGCATAAAGACCGTATTCACACTTCTGCGGGCTGTTCTGCCCCTGCGGCAGCGCCCCCGGCAGCGCCTCGGTCTCGAAGTCATTGCCAAAGCCCGGCATGTAACCCGCATGCGGGCCGGTCACGGCAGTCGAGCGGATCATCCCGCCCGGCAGGGTCTGGTTCGTCATGGCGCGGCCTCCGTTCATGCTGCCCTCCGGCAGGATGTGCGGATAATTAGTTGCATATGCAACAAAGTCAAGCTATTTATTGCAAATGCAACGAACAGACCCGACCCCCCGGACCCTGACCCGCAGCCCGCAGGACAGAACACCGCCAGGAGCGCCGCCCATGATCCGCCTCTTCGACTACTGGCGCTCCTCCGCCAGCTACCGCCTGCGCATCGCCCTCGGCCTCGCCGGCCTCTCCTGGCACAGCCTCCCCGTCGACCTGACCACAGGCCAGCAGTGCGACCCGGAGCACCTGGCCCGAAACCCGCAGGGCCTCGTCCCCGTCCTCGAAATCGACGACCTCACCCTCACCCAATCCCTCGCCATCATCGAATATCTCGACGAGACCCGCGGCCTCGGCCTCCTCCCGGGACCCGCCGCCAACCGCGCCCGCATCCGCGCCGTCGCACATGCCATCGCCATGGATATCCACCCCGTCTGCAACCTCCGCGTCGCCCGCTACGCAGTCGCGCAGTCAAACGGCGGCATCACTATGGAAACCTGGATGCGTGACATGATCACTCCGGGCCTCATCGCCCTCGAAAACATGGTCGACACCGGAAACCACTGCATCGGACAAACCCTCACGCTCGCCGACATCTGCCTCGTCCCACAAATCTACAACGCACGCAGATGGAACATCGATCTCAAAAATCTCCCAAACCTCAACCGCATCACAACATT
>NZ_LJSC01000034.1:0-73187 GCF_001303875.1 Gemmobacter sp. LW-1
CGGGGTCCATGCCTCGCAGGCCTATGACGAGCTGGCCGAACTCGCGCGCGTTACCGGCGCACGGATCGTGACCTCGCTGTCGGGCAAGGGCGTCATCAGCGAGTTTGATCCGCTGTCGATGGGGGTGTTGAACCCGATGGGCTCGAAAGCGGCGCTGGATATCGCGCCGCAGGCCGATCTGATCTTCTGGTGCGGCTCGAAGGCCAGCCAGAACACGGCAAACAACTGGACCCTGCCCACCGCGACGCAGGCCACCATCACGCTGGACGACGACCCGCAGGAACATGGCCGCACCTTCCGCCCGACGGTCACGCTGTTCGGGGACATCCGCGAAACCCTGCGCGATCTGATCCCGCTGCTGTCCCCGCGCGACCTGCCGGACTGGGCGGCACAATGCGATGCGGTGCGCGATACGCAGCATGCGCTCATCCGGGGGGACTGGGAAAACGAGGCGACACCGATCCATCCGGGCCGGGTGTTGCGCACCGTCGCGCAGAAGCTGCGGCCCGAGGATATCGTCATTTCGGATGCCAGCTTCTCGTCGGGCTGGATCGGGCAATATCTGCTGGCGCAGGGGGCCGGGCGGCATTTCCTTTATGCGCGCGGGCAGGGCAGCCTTGGCTATTCGGTGCCCGCCTCGCTGGGCGCGGCGATGACCCGTCCCGATGTGCGGGTGCTGACGGTTGCGGGCGACGGCGGTTCGTCCTTCTATATCGGTGAGCTGGCCACCCAGGCGCAGCACAACATGAAAGTGGTCAACCTGATCTTCAACAACGGGATCATTGCCTGGCTCCAGATGTGGGAACATATCTACTACAACGGCACCCGCCTGTCGGTGGATCTTGAATCCAATCACGCGCGGCCCTCTTATGCGGCAGCGGCAGCCGGTTTGGGCCTGAAGGGATTTCTGGTGGAGCGTCCTGACCAGATCGACGAGGTGCTGGAGGCGGCCTTTGCCTATGATGGCCCGTCCGTGGTCGAGGTGCGCAGCGATCCGAAGGCGACGCCGATCCACAGCCTGCGCCGCCGTCTGGAGAACCCGGCGAAGGAAATCAAGCGGCCCGGCACGGTCTATCAGCTTCGGCAGTGGAAGGTCTCGCCCTCGCTGCGCAACAGGCAGGAATGAACTGAAATGGTGATCAAGAAAGCGATCAACGACCCCGAAACCCTGGTGCGCGAGATTGCCGAGGGCGTGGTTTTCGCCTCGCATGGCCGGGTGCGGCTGACCGAGGGGCTGCCGGTCCTGGTGCGCACCGCAATCGAGCCGGGCAAGGTGGGCATCGTGGTCGGGGGCGGCTCGGGGCATGAGCCGATGTATCAGGGGCTGATCGGGCCGGGTTTTGCGGATGCGGTGGCCTGCGGCAACATGTTTGCCGCGCCCACGCCCGACGTGATCCTTGCCGCCACGCGCGAGGCGGATCAGGGCAAAGGCGTGCTGTACCTTCAGGCGAATTACGCCGGCGACAACATGAACTATGAAATCGCGGCGGAAATGGCGGCGGACGAGGGGTTTACCACCCGCACCGTGCGCACGGGCGAGGACGTCTCGATGGCGCCCGAACTGGGGCGGCGGGGACTGGCAGGGTCTTTCTTCACGCTGAAGGTGGCGGGCGCGGCCTGCGGCGAGGGGGCCGATCTGGACCGCGCGGCGGAAATCGCGCAGCGGGTGGCGGATAACCTGCGTTCGCTTTCAGTGGCCTTCTCGCCCGGCTCGCTGCCTGATACCGGCGAAAAAACCTTCGAGATCGCGGAAGACGAGATCGAGGTCGGCATGGGGGTGCATGGTGAAAAGGGGGTTGCCACGCTGAAGATGGCGAAGGCCGATCCGCTGACCGATCTGATGATTGACAAGCTGGCCGGGGATTATCCGCTGGCTGCGGGCGACCGGGTGGCGCTTCTGGTCAATGACATGGGGGCGACCACGCTGATGGAGCTGTATGTCGTGACCCGGCGCGCGCATCAGCGGCTGGCCGATCTGGGGGTGCAGGTCGTCGACACATGGATCGGCCCCTATTGCACCACGCAGGAAATGGCGGGTTTCTCGCTGACCCTGCTGCGCACCGATGCCGAGATCGAGCGTCTGCTGGCGCGTCCGGCAGCCAATGAAAGTTTCCTGCGGCCCTGACCGCGCATGAAGGGGAGGAAAGGGAGATCACGATGGACAGGACAGGCTTCAAGGCGGCGCTGGTCGCGGCGGCCGAGGCCGTGGTGGCATCGAAGGATGTGCTGACCCGCGCCGATCAGGCGATCGGTGACGGGGATCATGGGATCGGTATGGCGCGGGGCTTCCGCGCCTTTGCCGATGCCCTGGCGAAACTGGATGATGCGGGGGCTTCGGCCTGCCTTCAGGCCGGGGGCAAGGCGCTGATGATGACCGGGGGCGGGGCTTCGGGCGCGATCTTCGGCACATTCTACACCGCCTCCGGCAAGGCGCTGGAGGCCGAAGCCGAACCCGATCCAACCGCTCTGGCTGCGGCTTTCGCGGCGGGCTTGCAGGCCGTGAAGGATCGGGGCCGCGCCAAGGCCGGCGACAAGACGATGATCGATGCCGCCGAACCCGCCATTGCCGCGCTGGCGCAGCAGCAGGGCGCGCTGCCCGCCGCGCTGGAGGCAATGGCCGCCGCCGCGCGGTCGGGGATGGAGGCGACGCGTGACATGGTGGCGACCACCGGCAAGGCGCGTGCGCTGGGAGAACGCTCGCTGGGGCATCCCGATCCGGGGGCGATGACCTTCACCATCTTCTGCGAGGCTCTTGCACGCGGCCTGCGCTGAAGACTGTCCCGTCTGGCGGAACGCCGGACGGGGCACTCGCTTCGCGGTTGGGCTGATCTGTCAAAGAATGATAAGTAACATCCATGCGAATGAAGGAGCACGGGTGTGAATGCGGATGTAAAAGGTTCGGAAACCGTTGCAACCCGGTCTGCGCGTGGCCGGGGGCGGCCCAGCTATGACCTTGAGGATCAGGCGGCGGCCGAAAACTTCCGCGATCTCAGCGCGGGTTTCCTGCTGGAACGCAACTCCCCGGCGCCGCTCTGGGTGCAGCTGAAGAACCAGATCGGCGCCGCGATCCGCGAGGGTCGCCTGCCGCCGGGATCTCGTCTGCCCTCCGAGCAGGCATTGTGCCTGCTGCTGGAAGTTTCGCGCCCCGTGGTCCGCGCTGCCGTGCGGGCGCTGTCGGACGAGGGCAGCGTGGTCAAGCTGCCGCGCAAGGGCATGTTCGTGGCGCCCGAACGGCGTCAGACCGACTTTCTCAACGCAAATATCAGCGTTTTTGGCGATATGGCCGCCAAGGGCATCAAGGTTTCGACCGATACGCTGGAATTCTATCGCGCCCCCTGCAACGCAAGGGAACGGCAGGTGTTCAACCTGCCGGAAGCGGGCACCGTGATCCGCATTCGGCGGATGTACCGCATGGATGGACACCCGATCACGCTGAGCTGGATTTCCCTGCCCGGCCACCGCGTGCCCGACATGGAAAAGCTCGATATCACCAACCGCTCGCTTTACGAGACGCTGCGCGCCACCTACGGGATCGAGGTGCAGCGCGCCGAACGCTGGTTCACAGCCGAGATGCCGTCGCCCGAGGCGGTGAAGCTGATGAAGATTGACCCGATGCTGCCGGTCATCGTGATCGAATCAATCTCTTACGACCAGGCCGGAGAGCCGGTGGAATTTTACTCTGCCTATTACGATTCGAACCACGCCCGCATCCATATTTCCGTCTGACGGAACTTTTGGCCTGCCGGGGCGGCTGTGGGACAGGTTCGGCGATCAATTTCATCTTTTTCTGGTAATAACCAGATTGACAGGTTTCTCCCCTGTCACTTAGCCTGATCCCAACGCGAAAAGGGCACCGGGCACCGAAACGATCCGGCACATCCAGACAAGACCTCGCGCGCAGTAATGGAGGAATACTGCGATGCACATCCGCAAAACGCCGCCGCCGCGGCGCGACTTCGTGACGCCGGAAGACAGCATCATTGCCGCCTGTCGCGCGATGAATGCCAGCGGGCTCAATCAGGGTACGTCAGGCAATATCAGCCTGCGTCAGGGCGATGGAATGCTGATCACGCCGACCTCGCTGGCCTACGACCGGATGGAACCGGCGGATCTGGTGGCCGTGGGGCCGGATGGCCGTGCCTCGGGCGAAAGGCGCCCGTCAAGCGAATGGCGCTTCCATCACGATATCCTGCGCCACCGGCCGGATGTGAATGCCGTGGTTCATGCCCATCCGGTGCATGCCACCGCGCTGGCGCTGCATGGCCGGGGTATTCCGGCGGTGCATTACATGGTGGCCATCGCGGGCGGCGCGGATATCCGCTGTGCCCCCTATGCGCGGTTCGGCACGCAGGGGCTGTCGGATGTGGCGCTTGCGGCGCTTGAGGGGCGCACCGCCTGCCTGCTGGCGCATCACGGGATCATCGCGCTTGGCCGCACGCTGGAACAGGCGCTGTGGCTGGCGGAAGAGATCGAGGTGCTGGCGCGCATGTATCTGACCAGCCTGCAACTGGGCGAGCCGCCCCGGCTTTCCGATGACGAGATCGAGGGCGTGCGGGCCGCGATGCGCGGCTACGCCCAGGTCTGAAGAATCCGTCCGGCCCGGAGGAGGGGCCGGACACCCCCGGAAAACCGGGGCAACAGGCGGCAAAAGCCGCCGCAACAGGGAGAAAGTCATGAACAGAACGAAGGCAATGACATTCTGCGGCACGGCGCTGGCGCTGATGCTCTCGATGCAGGCCGCCAGCGCGGAAGAACTGTCGCTGGCGGGCAAGGTGGTCGGGATCACGACGATCCGCTCTGACAATCAGGCGGACCGGCTGTTCTATCAAAGCGCCATCGCCGAGGCCGAACGGCTGGGCGCCGAGGTCATCGCGCTGGATGCCCAATCCAACGACCAGACCCAGGTGAGCCAGATTCAGACGCTGATCGCGCAGCAGCCGGATGCAGTGATCGAGATTCTGGGCAACATCGACGTGCTGAACCCATGGCTGGAACGGGTGAAAAGCGCGGGCATCCCGCTTTTCACCATCGACACCACCACCCCGCATGCCACCAACGTGGTCGCCTCCGACAATTATGCCATCGGCTCGGCACTGGCGCTGCAAATGGTGGCCGACATGAACGGCAAGGGGAATATCCTTGTTTTCAATGGCTTCTACAGCGTTCCGCCCTGCAAGATTCGTTACGACCAGATGAAATATGTCGTGTCCAATTTTCCCGACGTGAAGATCATCGAACCGGAACTGCGCGACGTGATCCCGAATACCGCGCAGCGCGCCTATTCCGACACGACGGACATGCTGACCAAAATGCCGAATGACGGGGACATCGGTTCGGTCTGGGCGTGCTGGGATGTGCCGCTGATCGGCGTGACACAGGCCATCGACGGTGCCAGCCGTAAGGGCATCCGCACCTATGGCGTGGATGGCACCGCCGATTTCATGTCGATGATCGAGGACCCGGAAAGCGCTGCGGGGGCGGTGGTCATTCAGGATCTGGTGGGAATGGGCAAGGCCTCGGTGCAGAATGTCGCGCGTCATCTTGCGGGCGAGCCGGTACCACCCTTCACCTTCGTGCCGCATATCATGGTGACCAAGGCCAATGCCGCCGAGGTCATCCCGACGCTGCCCGAAACCGACTGACGCCGACAGGTGATCCGGCCGGGACGTGCGGGTCACCCGTGCGTCCCGGCAACCAGCATGAAGGAGGGGAAGATGCCGCTGGACAGCACGCCGCCGATTATCGAGATGCAAGGCATCTCGAAGCGGTTCGGCCCGATCCGGGCTCTCGAAGACGCCAGCCTGACCATCCGCCGGGGCACGATACATGGTCTGGTCGGGGCGAACGGGGCCGGGAAATCGACAATCATCAAGGTTCTGGCCGGAATCCTGCGCAATGACAGCGGCACGATCCGTATTGACGGGCAAGAGGTCAGCCGCCTGAACCCCGCCATGGTGGAACGGCTGGGGATTCATTTCATCCATCAGGACCGGCTTCTGGTGCCGACCGCCACCATCAGTGAGGCCATCTTTCTGCGCCACGAACCGCGCATCGGTCCTTTCCTGAATCTGCGGCTGATGCGGCGGCGCGCGGCCGAGCTGCTGAAGCAGTATTTCGATCTGGAACTGCCCGCCGACACGCTGGTGCAGGATCTGACCACGGCGCAGCAGAAGATCGTTCAGATCACCCGCGCACTGGCGCAGGAGGCAAAGGTTCTGGTGCTGGATGAACCCACGGCCGCCCTGGTCAAGCGCGAGGTGGACAGTCTGTTCCGCGTGCTGCGGCGGCTGCGCGATGACGGCATCGCCGTCATCTTCATCTCGCATTACATGCAGGAAATCGAGGAGATCTGTGACGAGGTGACGGTGATGCGCAACGGCACCGATGTCGGCGTGGTGGAGCCGCGCAGCACCGGGATCGACCGCATCGTCGCCATGATGATCAACCGTGACATGGGCGAGATGTATCCCGCCCGGCAGGTCCGTCCGGGCGATCCGCTGCTGGAGGTGCGCAACCTCTCGCTGGAGGGCCATTTCCGCAATGTCAGCCTGACCGTCCGCGCGGGCGAGGTTGTGGGCATCACCGGGCTTCTGGGATCGGGCGTCAAAGAACTGGTGCAATGTTTGTTCGGGCTGGAACGCCCCGACAGCGGCGGCATCGTGATCGAGGGGCAGGAGGTGGCGCTTGGCAGTCCGGTGCAGGCGGTGGGTCGCTCCATCGCCATGCTGCCCGAGGATCGCCGCGCGCATGGTGTCGCGCTGGATCTGTCCATCGCCGACAATATCGCGCTGGCCTCGCTCGGGCGCTATGCGCGCGGCGGCCTGGTTTCGCGCAGCAAGGAGGCGGAGATCGTGAACGCGCTGATCCGCGACCTGTCGATCAAGACCCCGAACCGGCACAATCTGGTGCGCAACCTTTCCGGCGGCAATCAGCAGAAAGTGGCGATTGCCAAATGGCTGTCCTGCCAGTCGCGCATCTATGTGCTGGATGAGCCGACGGTGGCGGTGGATGTGGGCGCGAAGGTGGAAATCTACACGCTGCTGAACCGGCTGGCGGCCGAAGGTGCGGCCATCCTGCTCATGTCCTCGGAACTGGAAGAGCTGGTCGGCATGTGCGACCGCACACTTGTCGTCTATCGCGGCGAGCTGATCGACGAATTTACCCGGAGCGAGGCCGATACGGACAGCCTGCTTGCCGCCGCCTCGGGCGCGGCCCGTGCTTCCGCGAAGGAGACAGCATGACGATGACCTATGCCGTTGATACAGCCGAAGGCGGACGCCCCGCCACCGGCACGGGGCGCCGCAAGGGCACCCTGTTCCTGCGTCTGGGCGCGCTGGCGATGTTCGGGCTGATCATGGCCTATTTCGCCCTGACCGCCCGTGGCTTCGCCTCGCCCTTCAACCTCTTCAACGTGATCGAGCAGACCGCCGTGATGGGTGTTCTGTCCTTCGGCATGGCGGTGGTGCTGATCGGCGGTGGCACCGACGTGCAGACGGGCGGGATCGACCTGTCGATCGCCGCCAATGCCGGGCTTTGCGCCGCGGTCTATGCAACGCTTCTGGCTGGCGGGCAGGGCGATCTGGTGGCGGCCGGGGCCGCGCTGGCAACCGGGATTGCCGTGGGGTTGCTGAATGCCTTTGCCGTGGTGCGGCTGGGCATCCTGCCGTTGCTTTCGACGCTGGCGGTGATGAATATCGTTGCCGGGCTGGAGCTGACAGTGACCGAAAACGCGGTGATCGGGGCCAGTTCGCCGCTGATCCAGTTCATCGCCATGGGCCGCTTCCTCGGCCTGTCCACCCTGGCCTGGATCTTCATCCTGTTTTCGGCGGTGATGACCTGGGTGATCCATTACTCGCGGCTCGGCCTGCGGCTTTACGCGGTGGGGGGACACCCCGAGGCCGCACGGGCGGCGGGCATCAATACCGGGCTTTATGTGGCAGGAACCTATGCCTTTTCCGGCTTCTGCGCCGGTCTGGCGGCCATCCTGCTGGTGGCACGGCTTTCGGCCTCGACCACGGCGACGGGGCAACTTCTGCTGGCCATCCTTGCCGCCGCGCTGCTGGGTACCGTGTTTTCACGCCGCTTCGTGCCGACGGCAGGGGGCACCATCCTCGCCACGCTGTTCATCGGCTTTCTGGCCAACGGCTTTCAACTGTCGAATGTGTCTTACTACTGGGTCAATGGCGTGCAGGGCGTGCTGATCCTCATGGTGGTGGCCGTGACAACCTTCGCCAAACCGCAGGGGAAATGAGATGGTCGATGTAACCAACTTCCGGGTGCCGCCGGGCGAGCGTCTGCGCAATGCCGCAAACTATGCGGTGATCGTGGCCCTGCTGATGATCGTGGCCGCATTCGCCCTTGCAGCGCCAAGTTTCCTGACGCCCGCGAACCTTTATAACCTGGTCCTGAACAATGTCGTCCTGCTGGCCATTGTCGCCATCGGCATGACGCTGGTCGTCAGTTCCGGCGGGATCGACCTGTCGGTCGGCATCTCGGTCGACATGGCTTCGATGGCCTTCATCATGTTGCTGAAGGGCGGCGCGCTGCTGGGGGTGGCTCTTGGCGCCAGCATCGGGGTGGCGCTGATCGTCGGGCTGGTCAACGCCATCCTGATCACCCGGCTGAAGATCAGCCCGTTTCTGGCAACGCTCGGCATCCTGTTCATCGGCCAGTCGGTGCAGAAGATCGCCTCGGGTGGCGGCAAGCCGATTTATCTGGCCAATGCGCAATATGCCCCGACTTTCGATTCCATCGTGAAATCCAGTGTGCTGGGTATACCGACGCCAATGTTCGTTCTGCTCGTGCTGGCGGTGGCGGTTTATGTGCTGCTGCACCGTTCGGTGTTCGGGCGCTATGTGCAGGCGCTCGGCGCACAGCCGGGGGTGGCGTGGTTTTCGGGCATCCGGGTGCCGTTCCACACCTCCATCGTCTATATCCTCGCCGCAGGCCTGTGCGGGGTGGCGGGTATCCTGCTGTCCTCGACCGTGAAAAGCTATGTGCCGCTGTCGGGGGATGGTTTTCTGCTGGATGCCATCGGCGCCTGTTTCATTGGCACGACCATATCGTCGGAGCGGCGGCCAAGTGTGCTGGGCACGCTGATCGGGGTGCTGCTGCTGGCGGTTACGCGCAATGGCCTGCTGCTGGTCGGCTGGAACTTCTACTGGCAACAGGTTGGCATCGGCGTTCTGGTCTTTTCGGTACTGGCGCTGAGCTTCGGTCTGCGCGGCAGGGGGCATTGATGGCACGTTTCGACGTCAGTGCCGTCGGGCTTTACATCGTCGATATCCTCGGCCGTCCGGTGACGCGCATCCCCGAAGGCGGCCGGGCAGAATATATCGAGGAAATCTGCATGACGGTGGCGGGCACGGCCGGGGCCACGGCGCTGGATTGTGCATTGCTGGGTCTGCACACCCGCGCGGTTTCGCTGGTCGGGCAGGATGCGCTGGGGGACTATATGGTCACCACGCTGGAGACGGCGGGAGTGGATTGCGCCTGTATCGGGCGCAGCGGGCGGGCTCAGACCTCGGCCACCATCCTGCCCGTGCGGCCGAACGGCGAACGCCCGGCGCTGCATGTGCCGGGCACGGCGGCAGAGTTCACTCTGGAGCCCGCGGCCTTTGATGCGGTGCTGGATGCGCGCATCCTGCATCTGGGGGGCACCGGGCTGCTGCGCAGCTTTGATGGCGCGCCCAGCCTTGCGCTGTTGCGGGCCGCCCGCGAAAGGGGGCTGGTCACGACGCTGGACCTAATTCAGGCAACGCCCGAAATCGCGCCGACGGTGGCTGCGATGCTGCCCTTCGTCGACTGGTTCATCCCCTCGATCGAGGAAGCGCGGGAGCTGACCGGCGCCCCAACGCCTGAGGCGGCGGCGCGGGCCTTGCAGGCAAAAGGTGCGGCCAATGTCGTGCTGACCCTGGGCGGCGAGGGGGTGCTGGCCCTGACGGCAGGCGGGCAGGTGCTGCGCCTGCCCGCGCATGATATCGCGGTGGTGGATACCACGGGCTGTGGCGATTGCTTCACCGCCGGGGTCATCACGGGCCTGCATCATGGCTGGCCGCTGGAGGAAACCCTGCGCTTTGCCAATGCCGCCGCAGCGCTGGTGGCAATGGGTCTGGGGTCGCAGGGCAAGCTCCATTCCTTCGCAGAGACCCGCCGGGCCATGCAGGATCTGCCCCTCAGATCCTGACTGAAAGGGACGGCGGCGGATGGCGGGCCCCTGGCCCGCCATTCCTTTTTCAGCAGGCTTCGGCCAATGAGGGGCCATAGCGGCGGAACTGGTCCTGGAACCGCTGCACCCCATCGGGCAGGGCGTCGGGACCGGCGAGGCGGAACATGATTGCAGTGGTGGCAGAGGCCTCCAGCAACCGTTGCAGCGCGGGATCGTCGATCTGGCCGGGATCGGTGCCGCACAGCCGGGCGAACCGCAGCGCCATCTCATTCTGATCGCGGTAATCCCCGAAATGCGCCTCTGACCGGCAGGCAGAGATCCCTGCCTCCAGCCGCTGCCGGTCCGGCGCCGGGATCACGCCGCCCCAGACATAGGCGATGTAGCGCGCCTGCTGTTCCAGTGGCACCGGATAGGGGCCCTGCTGGGGCCACATCCCCATCACGGCCAGTCCGGGCAGATCAGGATGGAAGGTGAAGTCGCTCAGCTCCATCCCCTTGATGTCCATGTGCAGGGTCTTCGCGATCTCGTCCGAAAGCCAGGGCAGATCCAGATCGAAGCCGGTGCCGATCAGAATGGCATCGGCCTCCACCGAACTGCCGTCGGTAAATTCGACCGCCTGCCCGGACACCCGCGCGATCCACGACCGGACCGAAAGCCGGTTTTCCGCGACAAGGTTCAGATAATGCTGGCTGCCGGTAAAGCCCGCCTTGCGGATATCGGGATGCGGTTTCGGGGCGCCGTAGCGCGCCGGGTCGCCGCCATGGGCCAGCACGAATTCCTGCTGCGCGCGATCCAGCTCTTCCGGCGTGGCGGTGTCGCGCATCAGCGCGCCGCCGCGGGTAAAGGCGTAATATTCCAGTGGGATACCGCGCACCATCTTGGGCATGACATAACGTTGCCGGCGCTGTGCCAGCCAGACTGCGCGACTGCCCAGCATTGCGAGGTCCGAGGCGATTTCCAGCGCCGAGATCGAGCCGCCTGCGACCACGACGCGCTTGCCGCGATAGGCGTCGGGCGATTTGTAATAAAAGGCGTGATGTGCACCAAGCGCACCGGTAAAGCTGTCCAGCCCCGGAATTGGCGGGATTGCCGGTTTGTTGTAGCGTCCCGGCGCGACGATCACATAAGGCACGTCCAGCGTTTCGCCGCCGTCCGGCCCCTCAAGCTCCAGCCGATAACCACTGCCTTGCCGGGTCAGACGGGTCACGCGGTGACCCAGCCGCGCCCCGTCCAGCAGGCCGAACATCGCGGCATAGCGGCGCAGATAGGCCAGCATCTCCTGATTGCGCGGAAAAACGGCCACCTCCTCCGGGAAATCCAGATCGGAAAACTGGGTGGTGATCCGGGCGGTATTGGTGCGCATCTCGGGCCAGACACCGGACATCGGGTTTGTCCCGTCCCACTGGCCGCCTATCCCTGAATGCGCCTCGATCAGCACTGGCGCGAGACCGCAGTGTTTCAGCCAGCGTGCGGCGGCCAGACCGGCGGGTCCGGCACCGATGATGGCGACCTGTTGTGTCATGTATACCTCCTCTGTCAAAGCGGGCTGGCTCCTCTTCCGTCCCGCGAACCTGCCTGTATTCCCGCCGGATGCGGCGGCCGGCGGGTGCCGCATCCGGCCTTTGGGGAGGGCCGGAGCACAACCGGCCCGGTCCGGATCTATTGTCCTTGACAGCCTGTCGGGCGTCAACTTAATTCTGGTAATAATCAGAAATTGGGGCACTGCCCCGGCCATGCCTGGGAGGGTGACATGGGATTTCGTGCTTTGGTGGTATCGAAGGATGAAACGGGGGCGACATCGGCTGCAATCCGCATGCTGGAGGACATGGCGCTGCCCGACGGAGATGTGACCGTCGCGGTGGAATATTCGACGCTGAACTACAAGGACGGCCTGTGTCTCGGGCCGGGCGGCGGGCTGGTGCGCAGCTATCCGCATGTGCCCGGCATTGATTTCGCGGGGCGGGTCGCGCAGTCGTCGGACCCGCGCTTCGCGCCGGGTGATGCAGTGGTGCTGACCGGCTGGCGCGTGGGCGAGGTGCAATGGGGCGGCTATGCCACCCGCGCCCGCGTGCGGGGCGACTGGCTTGTGCCGTTGCCCGATGGGCTGAGCACGCGGCAAGCCATGGCGGTGGGGACGGCGGGCTTTACCGCCATGCTGGCAGTCATGGCGCTGGAGGAACACGGCCTGACCCCCGGCAAGGGCCCGGTTCTGGTGACAGGCGCGGCGGGGGGCGTGGGTTCGGTGGCGACCGCGATCCTGTCGCGGCTGGGGTACGAGGTTGCCGCCGTGACCGGGCGCCCGGAAACCGCCAGCTATCTGACCGGGCTTGGCGCCAGCCGGATTGTACCCCGGTCCGATCTGGCGGAAACCGTCAAGCGTCCGCTGGAGGCCGAAACCTGGGCGGGCTGCGTCGATGCGGTGGGCGGGCCGATGCTGGCGCGGGTGCTGGGGCAGATGCGCTATGGCGCTTCGGTTGCGGCGGTCGGTCTGGCGGGCGGCGCGGCGCTGCCCGCGACAGTGATCCCGTTCCTTCTGCGTGGCGTGAACCTTCTGGGGATCGACAGCGTGATGTGCCCGCAGGAACGGCGCGTCACGGCCTGGCAGCGGATTGGTCAGGATCTGCCACTCGACCTGCTGGAAAGCATGATCCACGAGGCGACTTTGGCCGACCTGCCAGCCTTGGGGGCCGAGATTCTGAAAGGCGGTGTGCAGGGTCGGGTCGTGGTGGATGTGACGGCCTGAACCGGGGGGGCGGTCCATGCGGCTCTACCTTTATGATCACTGCCCTTACTGCATTCGCGTCCTGCTTGGGGCGCGGCTGAAGGCGCTGCCGGTGGAGCTGATCTATCTGACTTATGATGATGCGGCGACGCCGCTGCGTCTGATCGGGCGGAAGATGTTGCCGATATGGCAGGACGACGAAGGGTATATGGGCGAAAGCCTGGATATCCTGCACAAGATCGACCGGATGCAGGGCGCGCGGCTGTTCGACGGCCCGGAAAGTCCTGCGATCACCGGCTGGATCACAGTCTGGAAGCCGGTGATCTGGGACCTGGTGCTGCCGCGCGTGGCGGACCCGCGGTTCTCCGAATTCCGCAGTGCGCAGGCGCGGGCGGCTTTTACGGCGGTGAAAGAGCAGCGCCATGGTTCCTTTCCGGCACTGCGGGCAGGCACCGACCGTCTGCTTGCCGAACTGGCCGAAGGTCTGGTCGCGCTAGAGCCGCTGTTGCCCGATCCCGCGCGGGCCGGGCTGGATGACATCCTGCTGTTTCCGGTGCTGCGCAGCCTGGCGGTGGTGGAGGGGCTTTCCCTTCCGCCACGCGTCAGTGCCTATTGTGCCGAAATCCTGCACCGCAGCGGCATCATCTGGCCGGGCGCGCTGCCGCCCCTCACTCCGGCAGAAGCCCGGTCCTGACCGCAACATGCCGATAGGCGGCCCCGGCAATGAAACCGCCGTCAATCAGGAAATCCTCGCCGGTGACGAAGCGTGCGGCGGGGGACGCGAGGTATAACACCAGTTGCGCCACCTCCTCCGCCTCGCCCGAGCGGCGGGCCGGGGTCAGGTCGATCATCGGTTGCAGATGCGGCGAGGCGCGGTTGAGGTCGGTCACGATCAGGCCGGGACAGACCGCATTCACCCGGATGTTCTGCGCGGCATATTCCATTGCGGCCGAGCGTGTCAGCCCGCGCAGGCCCCATTTGCTTGCGGTATAGGCCGGGTCCGCATGGCCGCTGAAGGCCGAGTTGGACGAAATGTTGATGATCGCCCCGCCACCACCTTCCGCCATCAGTGGCGCCGCCGCCTGAATGCCAAGGAAAGCGCCGGTCAGGTTTACATCCAGCAGGCGCCGCCAGGCTTCGGGCGTGGTCTCGGCAATCAGCGTGCGGTTGATGATGCCGGCGTTGTTCACCAATACGTCCAGCCGCCCCGTCCAGTCGCGGCAGGTCCGGATCGCATCCGCCCAGCCTTCGGCGCTGGTCACGTCAAGGCGCAGGAAGCGCGTGGCTTCGCCCAGATTCGCTGCCAGAGCGCCGCCGTCCTGATCCAGCACGTCGCAGATCAGCACCCGCGCTCCGCATTCTGCCAGAAGCCGCACTTCAGCCGCGCCCTGCCCGCGCGCGCCGCCTGTCACAATCGCGGTCTTGCCCGACAGATCGGTCAGAGCCTGCCGCCATTCTGCGGGGCCGGTCATGCCGGGATCATCCGCTGGCGCTGGGTGCCCAGCCCCTCGATCCCCAGCGTGACCACCTGACCCGCGCGCAGATAGACCGGCGGCTTCATCCCCAGCCCGACGCCGGGCGGCGTGCCGGTCGAGATCACGTCGCCGGGCAGCAGCGTCATGAACTGCGACAGATAGCTGACAAGATGCGCCACGCCGAAGATCATGGTGGCGGTCGTGCCGGTCTGACGCCGCACCCCATCGACATCGAGCCACATCGACAGCGACTGCACATCGGCGATCTCATCGCGCGTCACCAGCCAGGGGCCGATGGGGCCGAAAGTGTCGTGGCTCTTGCCCTTGGTCCACTGCCCGCCACGTTCGGACTGGAAGGCCCGTTCCGACAGATCGTTGATCAGGCAATAGCCCGCCACATGGTCCATCGCCTCGGCCTCGGAGACATATTTCGCCCGGCTGCCGATGACCACGCCCAGTTCAACCTCCCAATCGGTCTTTTCCGATCCGCGCGGGATTTCCACATCGTCGTCCGGGCCACAGATGGCGCTGGTGGCCTTGGCGAAGACCACGGGTTCCTCCGGGGGTTCCTTGCCGGTTTCGCGGGCGTGATCGGCGTAGTTCAGCCCGATGCACAGGAACTTGCCCACCGCACCCACACAGGCGCCGATGCGCGGCTTGCCCTCGATCAGCGGCAGGCTGTCAGGGTCCAGCGCCGCAAGACGCGCCAGCCCCTCGGGAGAAAGCGCGGCGCCAGCGATATCATCAACATGAGCCGACAGATCACGCATCTGTCCGGCCGCATCCAGCAGCGCCGGTTTTTCCTGGCCCAGCGGGCCTACTCGCATCAGTTTCATGCCTTCGTCCTTTCGTGTCGGGCCGCCCGCCCGGTGCTTCAGCTTCGATAGACCGGGGCGCGGCGCGGCTTGGCGGCGGCGCCGGGGGTGATCGCATCGAAACGGTTGGCGCGGCTGATCCCGCGCTGGATGCCTCGTGACAGCTCGCGGATTTCCTCGGCCAGTTGCTCAGGGTCCGAGGTCTGGTAGCGCTGCACCGTCAGCACGAAGACCACACTGCCCAGAATCTGCCCGTTGAGATCCAGCACCGGCGCCGCGACGCCGACCAGATCGGCAAAGACCTCGGCCCGCGTGACCAGCGCCCCGGCGGCGCGGATCGCCGCCATCTGGTCAAGGAAGACGGCAAGGCTGTCACCCAGCCCGGCCTCGCGGATATGCGCTTCGTTATGGGTCCAGATGGATTTCAGCAGTGCGAGCGAATGATTGGCCAGAATGACCTTGGCCATCGCGCCGCGAAACAGCGGCATCGACCGCCCGGGGCGGTAGATATCCGGTGTGCTGCGGTCTGCCCATGCGAAATCGGTGCACAGAACCTTGTCGCCGTAATAGCTGCACACCATGATATTCAGCCCGGTGGTCTGGCTGTAATGACGGATCAGGTGATGCGAGGCGCGATACAGCGGATCATTGACGCGGCGCACCATCTCCAGCTCGATCACCCGCGACCCCAGCGCATAGGTGCCGCCGCTGGCCGGGGTGAGCAGGCCCGAGCGTGTCAGCGCCTGAAGATAGCGGTAGGCGCTGGGTCGCGACGAGCCCGAAAGCTCTGCCGCGCGACCGACATCCAGCACCACATGGTCCTCGTCGAACCCGTCCAGGATGGCCAGCATCTTTTCAAGGCTGTTCGATTTGCCGCCGCCGTCTTCGTCCTGCATCACCCTCTCCTCACTGCCCCGAGATAAACCCGGCGGGTACGATCACGATTGCAGGAAACAGGATCAGCAGCGCAAGCACCAGAAGCTGTGCGAGGATGAAGGGCCAGATCCCCCCGATCACCCGCGTCAGCGGCACCCGCGACACGCCCGCCACCACGTTCAGCACCGATCCGACCGGCGGGGTCAGCAGGCCGACCGCCGTGGCGATCATGAACACGACCGAGAAATAGACCGGGTCGATCCCCGCCGCCTTGACGCCGGGAAGCAGCACGGGGAACAGGATCAGGATGATCGGCACCATATCCATCGCGCAGCCGACCACCAGCACCAGCGCCACCACGACGAGCATCAGAAGCCGCGGATCATGCGCGAAGGGGGCGGTCAGTGCGGCGATCTGGTCTGTCAGGCCCGCGATCGTGACCATCCAGCTGGAAACCATGGCGGCGGCGACAAGAAACATCACCATGGCCGTCGTCTTGGCGGCGCCCAGAAACACCGGATAGAGGTCGGCCGGTTTCAGCTCGCGGTAAATCACCATCGACACGAACAGCGCATAGACGGCGGCGACAACCCCGGCTTCGGTCGGGGTGAACACGCCCATGCGCAGGCCGACCAGAATGATCACGGGTAGCATCAGCGCCCAGATCCCCGCGCGCGCTTCCGCCAGCACCGCACCCCGGGGTGCGCGCGGCAGCGGCTCTACCCGGTCGTGACGGGCCACCAGCATCCAGGTCAGCGCCAGAACCCCGCACATCAGGATGCCGGGCACGATCCCGGCGATGAAAAGCCGGGTGATCGAGATATTGCCCACAACGCCCAGCAGGATGAACCCGATGGAAGGCGGGATGATCAGTGCCGAAATCCCGGCCGAGGCAATCAGCCCGGCTGACCGGCCCGGCCCATGGCCGGCGCGCACCATCATCGGCACCAGAATGGCCGACAGCGCCGCCGCATCCGCCGCGGCCGAACCCGACAGGCTGGCCAGCACCGCCGCCGCCAGAATGGCAACATAGCCCAGCCCGCCCCGCACATGGCCCACCGCCGCCACCGACAGGTTGACGATGCGGCGCGACAGGCCGCCGGTGTTCATCACCTCACCCGCCAGCATGAAGAACGGCACGGCCATCAGCGGGAAGCTGTCTGCCCCGTTCAGCAGGTTCTGCGCGACGATCTGCGCATCGAAAAAATCCAGATAGACCATCAGTCCGATGCCGGACATGATCAGCGCATAGGCAATGGGCATCCCGATTGCCATGCCGCCCAGCAGGCAGCCCAGAAAGATCAGCAGCGTCATGTCACTTCACCCCGGCCTGATGCAGCGCAGCGGCCTCTTCGTCCACGATGGTGATGCGGTCCAGCCGTCCGGTCAGGATCAGCCAGATCCGCCACAGCAGGATCGCGGCGGTTGACAGGCCGAACACCAGCCCGACCCCGAACAGAAGCGACATCGGCAGGCCGGTGGCGGGGGCATAGGAATTGCGGTTGACCGAAACCAGCACCCAGCTTCCGGCCAGCACCAGCCATGTCGCATAGACCATCAGCCCGTGCGCCAGCACGAGGCACAGGCGGCGCAGCGGGCGGGGCAGGGCGTTCACGATGAAATCCAGCCCCAGATGACCATTTTCATGCAGCACCACGATGGCGCCGACGAAGGTCATCCAGACGAACAGCCAGCGTGAGAATTCCTCGGACATGGTCAGGCCCGAGTTGAAAGCATAGCGCAACACCACATTGCCGAAGACCAGCACCACCATGCCGGCAAGGCAAAACACGATGAAGCCCTTCAGCAGGCGCAGATAAAGTTGGAACAGGGTCGTCATCGGCTCCTCCCCGGCGGGCGCGCGACAGGCGCGCGGCCTCAGTTCATGTGCATGCCGCCGTTCACGTCGAGCGACGATCCGGTGATGTAGGATGACAGATCCGACGCGAGGAACAGGCAGGCCCGTGCCACATCGTCGGTTTCGCCAAAGCGGCGCAGCAGGATTTGCGACATGACCTTCTCGGTCAGGTCGTCGTCATAGAAGCCGCGTGTCATCGAAGACAGGATCACGCCGGGATTGATGGCATTGACCCGGATGCCGGACGGCGAGACATCGCGCGCCATGGCCCGGACCAGCCCCAGAACCCCGGCCTTGGAGGCGGCGTAATGTGGCCCGCCCATCAGCCCGCCGCCGCGCTGTGCAGCGATGGAGGCGATGCAGATGATGGAGGCGCCGGCCCCCATGAGCCCCAGCGCGGACTGGCACATCTGCAAGGTGCCGCGCAGATTCACATCCATCACCGCGTCATAATCCTCGCGTGTGATGTCGACGGTGCGGCGCGCCTGAACGCGGCCTGCGGAATTGACCAGAATGTCCAGCCCGCCAAAACGGTCGCGGGCAAGGGCGCAAAGATCGGCGCAGGCTTCGGCATCCGTCACATCGGTTGCCGAGCCAAGCGCTGCCGGACCCAGTGCACGGGCCGCTTCGGCGACACCTTCCGTATCGCGGTCCGCCAGTATGACCCGCGCGCCTTCGGCCACGAAAAGGCGGGCGACGGCAAAGCCGATCCCGTCCAGATTACCGGCGCCGGTGACGATGGCGGTCCGACCTTGCAACAGCACGCGCTCTCTCCTGTTCCTTGGGGGCAGCAGGGGCTATGCCCCTGCCGCTGCGGGCTCAGTTGCCCTTGTTGGCTTCGACTTCGGCCTGGAAGGCCTGCACGAAGGCAGGGTCGAACCGGGCATTGATCTTTTCCACCACCGGCGCCACGGCGGTGCGGAACCGTGCCAGCTCCTCGGGGGCGATCTCGTCGATCTGCATGCCTTTTTCCGCGAGGAAATCAAGCGTGCCCTGCGCGCCGTCATTGATGATCTGGCGGTTGAACTCCGAGGTTTCGAGGCAGGCTTCGCGCACGGCAGTCTGCTCCGCCGGCTCCAGCCCGTCCCAGAGCTTCTTCGACACATACATCACCGACAGCGTGGTGAAATGCCGGGTCTCGGTCAGATATTTCTGCACCTCGAAGAACGATCCGGCGCGGGTCACGTCATTGGCGATCTCGTTGCCGTCGATGGCGCCGGTCTCAAGCGCGGTGAAGGTTTCAGGGAAGGGCAGGGGCGTCGGGTTCATGCCCATGGCCTGAAGCGAGTCGATATAGACGGCGTTCTGGATGGTGCGCACCCGCAGGCCGCTGACATCTTCCAGCGTCTTCACCGGGCGCTTGTTGTTGGTGATGTTGCGGAAGCCGTAGTCCCAGTAGCACAGGCCGACGATGTTGTTCGGCTCCAGCTTGGCCAGAATGTCATTGCCGACCGCGCTGCGGGTCACAGCGTCAAGCTGGGCATAGCTGTCAAAGGTAAAGGGCGCGTTGAACATGTCGAATTCGGGCACCATGGCGGCAAGACCCGCCGTGGTCGTCACCGCCGCCTCGACGATGCCGCCCTGCGCGGCCGAGATCGACTGGATTTCATTGCCGAGCTGCGCGCTCGGGAATGCCTTGACCGTGACCGCGCCGCCGGTCTTGGCCTCGACCAGTTCGGCGAATTTGTTCACCGTCTGGCCCATGGTGCTGTCCTTGGCCACCGGATAGCTGAATTTGATCACATCCGCCTGCGCCGCGGTGGCGCCAAGCACGATCAGGGATGCCGCGGTGGCGGCCTTAAAGTTGGTCATGACTCCTCCCAGAGCGTTATGGCCGCTTTCCTTGCGGCGCGATACCTGTTTCGCAGATAGTGAGATTTGATGTCAATAAATTATTAATAGGCAATATATGTTTCTTGCGGGTCGTTCGTCGGTGTGGCTGTGAGATTGAGCAAAAGTTCTCATAAATTCAGTAAATTATGCAGAATCCCGCGCCGACACGTTAGGGAAAGGAAGTTGCCTGCCAGTTGTGCGGCGTGGCCATGTATGAAAACTACTATCGCAATGCGATACTTTGATGGGGGTGAATATTGGACGCGCATTGCTGCGCGCCCGCTGGTGTTGCGCCGCAGTCAGGCCCGGCGATAGCCTTCCAGCGCCGAATCCGGCACGTCGGGCAGGTTTGTCACCAGATTGTCCGGCGTGCGGCAGGTCAGCCAGACCAGTTCCTCGGTCGTGGACATGTTCACCTCGACATGCGGCATGAAGGGCGGCACAAAGACAAAGTCGCCTTCGTGAAGGTCGACATATTCACTGTAGTCTTCGCCATAGTAGATCCGGCCGTGCCCTTTCAGCACATAGCCCCCGGTCTCGCATTCCTCGTGGTGATGCGGAGGCGAGCGGTGGCCGGGTTCGTTCGAGACACGGCCGAACCAGATCTTCGTCGCCGGGGTGTTCTGCGGGCTGACGCCTGACCGGCGGACGCATTCGCCCGATTGCTGCGTGCTGTCGTCCAGCGCGAGGGCGCGGGTGACGACGGGGATAACTCTGGCTGCCATGTCGGGCGTCCTTTCCTCACTTGATGGGCCGGTGTCTGCGCGGGGCGATGGTTTCGTCGCGTTACCTGAGCGCACCCGGCGGTGCGGTCGCTGCGCGACTGTCGGAGTGCCTTCGCAGGTTCTGGCGGAAGATAGATTTCAATGTTATTAAATGTCAATAATTAATGAGAGAAAAATATGAAGATCAAGGTTAGGGATGCATAATGTGATATCGAGAGCGGATTCGGCTCGCTGCGTGGTATGTGGGAGAATAGGCAGGAAAAATTATATATATATGATTTTATGTGATTTTATGAGAAGGTCGGGCAGGGGTGGCCACTGCTGAAACAGCCCCGCCGTCGGTTTTCGTGCCTCAGTCTGGACCGCTGGCTTCAATCCATTCGCGCAGATTGAGAATGGATCTTGGGTGGCAGGGGTGAGCCGGCAGCCCGTTCCGGGCCCGATCGTCAAGAAAAAGCGCCCGGTCCGCAGGGCGGCCGGGCGCAGGAAAGGTTGTTTTCCGGGTCAGGGTTGTGCGACCTGCCATGCCCCGTCCAGAAAGCCGTCGCCGGTGATGTCGCCGGGGGCCGCGTCCTTGATCCAGGTATAGAGCGGGTGGCCCTCGTAGGCCCACTGCCGCAGGCCGTCACTGCGCTGGATCACGGTCCATTCCCCGCTGGCATGATCCGAAGCCGAAGCGGCAAAGGGGGGCCAGTTCTTTGCGCAGGTGCCTTCGCAGGCGGATGTGCCGGGGCCATCTTTCGCGAAGGTATAAAGCGTCATGCCCGCGGCATCGACATAGGTGGCGCCCTTGGCGGTTTGCGCGATCGTGGCGGGATCTGCCTCTGCCATAGTGGCGACAAGCGTCAGCAGGCCGGTGATCATCAGAAGCTTCATTGCGGTTCTCCGTGTTCAGGGTGGCCCCGGACAAGGGCCACCAGTGCCGGGTCTCAGCCGTGGTTCGGGCCGTCGTCGGCGCCCCGGCCGCGGCGCTTGCCGCCGCGCTGATGCCCGGGGCCGTCATCGGCACCGCGTCCGCGGCGGGCCGTCTCGATCCGTTTGGGCGTGGGCTGCGCTTCGGTGGTCACGCCTGCCTGCGGCAGCGTGGAATCCCATGCGGCAGCGGCGGNGTTCAGGGGCGGCGAGGCCCAGGAGGCCCAGTGACAGGCTGACAGTGGCGAGGCGGCGCAGGGAAATCATCGTCATGAACAATCCTCCGATTGGGTCAGGGTGGCCGATGACTGTATCAGGCCTGTCTTCGCAGAGTCGCACCAGATCATCCCGACCTCTGCGCCCGCCGGTCCGACCAGCGGCCGTGCGGCATCGGACCAAGGTCGGGTGGCCCGGTCGCCCCATGGCGTGCGGGCGCAAAATCCGTCAGTCTGCCAGCATGCGCCCTGCCGACCGCCCCGTTTCCGCCCCTGCACGCGCGCCCCTGTGGCGGGCGATGCGCGACCGTTTTACCACTCTTCCGCTGCATTACCGTTTTGCACTGGTCGGCAGTTTCGTCAGTCTGATCGGTATGCTGGTGGTGGGCGATCTGGTCAGCCGCTCCATCGAAAGCGGGGTGGTGCGCAATTCGGCAATTTCCAGCGCGGTCTACATGGAAAGCTTCATCGCGCCGCTGTCGCAAGAGCTTGCCGAGGCGCGGCAGTTCTCGCCGGTCACACTGGCCCGGATGCGTGCCCTGCTGGAGCAGCCGCCGCTGTCCGAGCGGGTGCGTTCGGTCAAGATCTGGCGCGAGGGCGGTTTCGTGGCGTTTGCCAGCGATTCCGCTCTGATCGGGCAAACCTTCCCGCCGGGCGATGAATTGCGGGCGGCCTGGAAAGGCCAGCTTTCGGCAACCTTCGACGAGCTGGAGGGCGCGGAAAGCGCGGCAGAGCGGCAAAGTGGCGTGCCATTGCTGGAGGTCTATAACCCGATCCATTCGATCCTGACCGGCAAGGTGATCGCGGTGGCGGAGTTCTATCTGGTCGCGCCAGAGCTGGAGGCCGATCTGTGGACGGCAAAGGCCAATGCCTGGGCCATGGTGGCGGCTGTGACGGCGGTCACCTTTGCCGCGCTGTTCGGCATCGTGCGGGCGGGCAGCCGGACGATTGCGGCGCAAAACCGCGCGCTGGCCGGGCGGCTGGAGGATCTGGCACGGGTCTCGGCGCAGAACGTGGCGCTGCGGGCACGGGTGCAGGGGGCGGCGCAACGTGTGAGCGAGATGAACGAGCGGCAGATGCGGCGGATCAGTGCCGAATTGCACGATGGTCCGGCGCAGGCCCTGGCGCTGGCCTCGCTGCGGCTGGACAGCCTGTTGCGGCGGGCCTCGGTGGCGGGGGATGACCCGGAGGCGCGGGCGCTGCGCGAAACATTGAATGCCGCACTCAGCGATGTGCGCGACCTGTGCCGGGGGCTGACACTGCCCGAACTGGAAGGGCTGGGCGTCGCGCAGACCCTTGATCGCGCCATAGGGGCACATGAGCGCCGCACCGGCACCACGGTGCAGCGCGACGACACCGCCGGGCCGTGGCCGGAGGTCGCGCCGCCACACCCTATTCTCATCTGCCTTTATCGTTTTGTGCAGGAGGGGTTGATGAACGCTTTCCGCCATGCGCCGGGCGCGGGGGTGACGGTGGGTTGCCATGTCGAGGTCGGGCGGCTGCGCGCCGATATCGCCGATGACGGGCCGGGCTTTGACCCCGATCTCCGCAGCGACAGCGTATCGGGGTCGGGGATGGGGCTGGCCGGAATGCGGGAACGGGTCGAAAGCATCGGCGGCGAGTTTCGCATCCGTGCTGTGCTAGGGGCAGGGGTGCGCCTGTCGATCAGCCTGCCCCTGGAGGAGATGCGATGACCGATCCCATCCATATCATCGTGGCCGACGATCATCCGCTGTTGCGCGGCGGTGTGGTCTTGTCGCTGATCGAACATGGAGGCTTTGCCGTGGTCGCGCAGGCAGGTACGGCGGACGATGCGGTGCAGGCAGTCGAGGCGCATATGCCCGATATTGCGCTTCTCGACGTGTCGATGCCGGGTTCGGGGCTGACGGCGGCGGCGGTAATCTCGCAGCGGTTTCCGGCAGTGCGTATCGTGATGCTTACCGTATCTGAGGCCGATGACGACCTGCTGGCGGCGTTGCGGGCGGGTGCGCGTGGTTATGTGCTGAAGGGTGTTTCTGCCCGCGAGCTGATCGAGGTCTTGCAGGGCGTGGCCAGTGGCGGCTCTTATGTCTCGCCCGCGCTGGCGGCACGGGTGCTTGCCGCGATGCAGGGGCATGGGCCGCGCGACGTGCCGGAGGCCGAGGCGCTTGGCCCGCGCGAGGAGGAAATCCTGCGGCTGGTGGCGACCGGACGGTCCAACAAGGAAATTGCCCGCATGCTGGATTTGCAGGAAAAGACGATCAAGCACTACATGACCAATATCCTGCAAAAACTACAGGTGCGGAACCGGGTCGAGGCAGCGCTGAAGGCCCGTGACATGGGCTATTGAGGCACGCGCGATCCGCTATTCGATGGCAGAGACCAGCGCGGGGATCTGCCGTTCGAAGAAATCCGAGAAGGTGGCTATCCGGGGCGGCAGCTTCTGGTAGGGCGGATAGAACAGGGTGAGCCACAGCTGCGGCGGCTGCCAGTCCGGCAGGATGGGCACCAGTCTGCCGGTCCGCAACTGCTCGGCCACGATGAAGACCGGCAACAGCGCGACCCCGGCACCATCAGCGGCCAGATGCGCCAGAACCTCGCCGTTATTGGCGCTGACCGCCCGCCCGGCGGACAAGGTGACGCTGACGCCGCCATTGGCCAGCACCCAGCTTTCCCGGCGGCTTTCGCCGCTGTAGCCCAGGCAGGCATTGGCGGGCAGATCATTCGGATGCCGGGCGGCGACCCAGGGACTGCCCGGCGCTGCCACCAGCAGGCGGCGGATTTCGCAGATCTTGCGCCAGATGGTGAACTTGTCTGAGGGCGGCCCGGAAATGCGGATCGCCAGATCATAGCTTTCCTCCACCATGTCCAGAAGCTGATCGTTCAGCGCGATCTCGACATCAATCCGGGGATAGAGGTCGCGGAAGCCACACAGGATCTGCGGCAGCACCCGTTGGCCGAGTGACATCGGCGCATTGATCCGTAACCGGCCCTCGTCAGCCTTGCGGGCGTTGCGCAGATCGGCGCGCGCCTCGTCCAGCGCCCGGATTGCCGGGGCGATGCGCGCGGCAAAGACCGCACCATCCGTGGTGAGCGAGACCTGTCGGGTGGTCCGCACGAAAAGCTGGGCGCCCACCTGATCCTCCAGCGCCGCGATGGTGCGGGTGACCGAAGCCGGTGTGGTATCCATCTCGCGCGCAACCTGGGCGAAGCTGCGCTTTTCGGTGGCCAGCAGGAAGGTGCGAAGCGCCTTGAGGTCGTTCATGCCGATTATTACGTCCTGTGCAATGCTGTCGCAATTTTTGCGGTAATTCCGCGAAACTATCAGGCGGGCTATCTACAGGGCAACCCAGTCGTGTCGCGGCAAGGCCGCAGAAAGGCAGAGACCATGCTGAATCAGATCAAGGGCCTGCATCACGTCACCTCGATGGCGGCGGATGCCCGGCAGAACAACCGCTTCTTCACCGGAACGCTGGGGCTGCGCCGGGTGAAGAAGACCGTGAACTTCGACGAACCCAGTGTCTATCACCTGTATTATGGCGACGAGGCGGGCACTCCCGGCACGGTGATGACCTATTTCCCCTTCCCGCAGATCATGCGGGGCCGCTCCGGCGTGGGCGAGGTGGGGGAAACCCGGTTCTCGGTGCCGAAGGGGGCGCTCGGGTTCTGGAAAGACCATTTCGCGGCCGCCGGTGTTGCCGGTCTGGAAGAGGGTTCGGCCTTCGGTGCGGGCTGGCTCCGGTTCCGGGGGCCGGATGGTGACGGCTTCTCGCTGGTCGAGACGGAGGGCGACAGCCGCGCCGCCTGGACGGGTGGCGGTATTTCTGAGGCAGCGGCGATCCGTGGCTTCTCGGGGGCCAGCCTGCGGCTGAACGATACTGCCGCCACGGCCGAGCTTCTGGGCTTCATGGGCTATGAGAAGGCGGGGGTGGAGGGCAATGTGACCCGCTTCATCCTGCCCGGAGGCAATGGCGCCGATACCATCGACCTTGAGGCCCTGTCGGGCACGCCGTTTGCCAGGCAAGGTGCCGGATCGGTGCACCACATCGCCTTCGCGGTGCCGGATCGGGCCGCACAGCTTGAGGTGCGCAAGGCGCTGATGGATACCGGCTATCAGGTTACGCCGGTGATCGACCGCGATTATTTCTGGGCGATCTACTTCCGCACCCCCGGCGGGGTGTTGTTTGAAATCTCGACCAATGAGCCCGGTTTCGACCGCGATGAAGATGCCGCGCATCTGGGCGAGGCGCTGAAACTGCCGAGCCGCTACGAACAGTATCGCGACCGGATCGAGGCGCATCTTGACCCGCTGGAGGCATGATGCCCCGCTGCCCCGGCCATGCAGGCCGGGGCGTCTTTCTGCCGAGGAGTGCTGATATGAGCTATCACAGTTTTCGTGCCCCCGCCGGGGCGAACCAGCCGGTCATCCTTGCGCTGCACGGCACCGGGGGAGACGAGTTCCAGTTTGTCGAGCTGATCCGGCGAATGATGCCGGGGGCGGGGATCGTCGCACCGCGCGGCGACGTGTCGGAATATGGCGCCAACCGCTTTTTCCGGCGCACGGGCGAAGGGGTCTATGACATGGCGGATCTCGCCCGTCGCACCGATGCCCTGCTGGCCTTCGTTGCCGATGTGCGGGCCGAGGCGCCGTCGCGTCCACTTCTGGCCTTCGGCTATTCGAACGGGGCGAATATCCTTGCCGCCATGCTGTTCCGCCAGCCGGGCCTGTTCGACCGGGCGGCGTTGCTGCATCCGCTGATCCCCTGGACCCCGGCGCCGCAGCCCGGTTTGCAGGGGCTGCCGATCCTTGTCACCGCCGGTCGCAGCGATCCGATCTGTCCGCTGCCGCAATCGCTTGCGCTGATTGACTGGTTCAAGGCGCAGGATGCAGCGGTTGAAAGCCTGATCGAACCCGGCGGGCATGAGATCCGACCGCCGGAGCTTGCCGCGCTGCGCCAGTTTCTGACCGCGGCACCGGCGGCCTGAGCCGCCGGTCTGTCTGTCGGGTCATTGCGGCAGGCAGATGGCCGCTGCGAGGATCGCGAGGAACAGCAGCACCGTCTCGGCCAGAAGCATCAGCGCGGCGGTGATACCGACCGACATCAGACCGCGCAGATCGGTGCGCAGGCCGACGGCGCCAATTGCCATCAGCAGGCAGGCGCGTACCACCGGCTCCAGCAGGTCGCGCAAGGCCATGGGAACCAGCCCGAAGGAATTGGCCCCGGCGAGCAGCAGAAAGCCCAGAACGAAGCCCGGCACCAGCGGCGGCCGCGTGCCGCCGCCCGAAGCCGCGCCGCGCAGGATCAGCGCGCCGATCACCACGGTCGGGGCCAGCATGATCACGCGGAACAGCTTGAACAGAGTCGCGACCTCGCCCACCTCGGTCGAAACCGAAAAGCCCGCGCCGACCACTTGCGCGACATCATGGATCGTGCCCCCCAGCAGCAGCCCGGTGGCGGTGGTCGACAGGCCAAGGTTTGCGGCGATGATCGGATAAAGGATCATGGCGAGGGTGGAAAGCACGGTCACCGCGATGACGGTGAAGGCAATATCCCTTTCGCGTCGGTCATCCTGTGGCAGCAAGGCACCGATGGCCATGGCGGCAGAGGCGCCGCAGATCGCCACCGATCCGCCGGTCAGAAAGCCGAACCGCCCCGGCTGGCCCAGCAGACGCGACAGCAACAGGCCAAAGCCGATGATCAGCGGCACCGAAAGCGCCACCATCACCAGCGGCAGCGCCCCCAGCCCCAGCAGCATGTCGGCGCTGATGCGGATACCCAGAAGTGCCACACCCAGCCGCAGCACATGACGCGCCGCAAGCGCGATCCCCGGCGCGGTGCGCGCCTCTGCCCCCAGAAAGTTGAGGGCGAGCCCGATCAGGATGGCCATGAGCATGGCGGGCGGGCCGTAGTGATCGGCCAGAAACTGCGCCGAAAGCGCCACGACCGCCGCGATGGCAAGGCCCGGAAAGTAACGGCGCGCGGAAAGGGAAAGGCTGTGCATGGCGTGTCTCGAAACGGGGCGGGGGCAGCGCCCCGCCCCTGTCTGGCCTTACTTAAGATCGGCCGCGCGGTCGGCATCGACCTTGGCCTGCGCCTCGGCAACGGCGGCGTTGAACAGGTCCAGCACCTCGGGGCCCCGCGCCACATTGTTGCGGAACCAGTCGAACACCGGATCGACGGCAGCCTTGAACGCGGCCTTCTCTTCCGCCGAAGGCACATAGATTTCGCCACCCGCGGCGCGGAAATCGGCGTAAGCCTGAATTTCCTTGCGCTTGGGCGAGGCGAACGTGGCCTGTTGCAGCGCCGCGAACCCGTCCAGAACCACCTGTTTCTGGGTATCGGTCAGGCTGTTGAAACGGTCATTGCCCATCCACCAGAAGGCGCCCATGTAGCTGTGCCCGTCCAGCGTGAGGTATTTCACGCCTGCATCGGTGAACTTCATCGACATGATGTCGGTGATGCCATTCGCGGTGCCCTCGACCACGCCGGTCTGAAGCGAAGTGAACAGCTCGGGCCACGGGATCGGCGTTGGCGCGGCGCCCAGCGTGGTGGCCAGCGTCTGCGGCAGATCGGCCGGAACGGTGCGCATCTTCATCCCGGCCAGATCGGCAGGGGCGGCGATGCGCTTGCGGGTATTGGCATAGTTGCGCCAGCCGCCGGTATTGCCAATGGTCATCAGCCGGATCTTGCTGTCTGAATCCTCAAGCACCATGTCGCGCAGCTTGCGGGTGAAATCGCCCTCCAGCACGGTTTCTGCCACGCGGTCATCAGACATCAGATAGGGCAGGTCCAGCACCTGAATATAGGGGAACAGCCCCGCCGCGCCGCCGCTGGTGGAAATGTAGATGTCGATCGACCCGTCGGCGAGGCCCGCGAGGCATTCATCGCCCTTGGCGCAAAGCTGGGTGCCGATGAACAGCTCGACCCCGATCTGCCCGTTCGAGGCATTCTCGACGTAGTTCTTGAATACGACGAGCCCGTCGTAATCCTCGTCACTCTCGTTGGAATTGGCGGTGGCGCGCAGAACGATGTCCTGTGCGAACGCGCCACCGGCAGCCCCGGCAAGCGCCGATGCCAGCAGCAGCGCCTTCAGCGTCTTCGAGATCATGCTTTCCTCCCTGTCATTATCTCTTGGTCAGTTCACGAAGCCCGCAAGGCGCGGGATGGTCAGGCTCAGCGCGGGGAAATAGGTGATCAGGAAGATCACGACGATTTCGACCGCGAGGAAGGGCAGGGTGGCGCGCGCGACGGTCTCGACCCGGAGGCCTGACACCGAGGATGTCACGAACAGCACCAGCCCCATCGGCGGGGTCAGCAGGCCGACCGTCAGGTTCACCGCCATGACGATGGCGAAATGCACGGAATCGACGCCCAGCGAGGTGAAGATCGGCCCGAGAATGGGGCCAAGGATGATGATGGCGGGACCGGCATCCAGAAACATGCCCACCACGAACAGCAGCAGGTTGATCAGCAGCAGCAGGACCAGCGGATTGTCGGACAGGCCAAGGATGATCGAGGCCAGCAGCTCGGGCGTGTGCGACAGCGAGGCGACGGTCTTGAACGCCATGGCGGCGCCGACCAGCAGCAGCACGACAGCCGAGGTGATCCCTGCCCGCGTCAGGATGCCGGGCAGATCGGCAAGCCGCAGGCTGCGCAGAACGAACATCCCGATCAGCACTGAATAGCCGACGGCCACGGCAGCGGCCTCGGTCGGGGTGAATACGCCGCCCAGAATGCCGCCGAGAATGATGACCGGCGTCATCAGCGGCCAGATCGCCTTGAGGCTCGCCTGTCCGCGTTCGGCCCATGTGGCGCGACGCGTGGCCGCCGGAAGGTCATAGCGGTCGGCCAGCAGATGAATGGCCAGCATCAGGCCACCGCCGATGAGGATGCCCGGCACGATCCCGGCAAGGAACAGCGCGGCCACGCTTTCGCCCATCACATAGGCATAGATGATCATGATGCCCGACGGCGGGATGATCGGCCCGATGATCGACGATGCGGCGGTGATCGCGGCGGCGAAGCGGCGGGTATAGCCCTGTTTCTCCATCGCGGGAATGAGCATGGACCCGAGGGCGGAGACATCCGCCACGGCGGAGCCGGAAAGACCTGCGAACAGCATGGACGAAAGCACATTCACATGCGCCAGCCCGCCGCGCAGATGGCCCATCATGGCCTGGCTGAACTCGACCAGCCGCAAGGTGATGTTCGAGCGGTTCATCACCTCGCCCGCCATCATGAAGAACGGAATGGCCATCAGCGGAAAGCTGTCCATGCCGTTGTAGACATTGCGGTAAAGCAGGACGAGATCACGCTCTTGCCCGTTGGCCCAAAGCAGCAGGCCGGGTGCCGCGATCAGGCCGAAGAACACCGGCAGGCCCATCAGCAGCAGCACAAGGAACAGCGGAAGGAACAGGTTCAGCATCACTCGGCCCTCAGATCGGCGGCATCGGCAATCGCGACCAGCCCGTGATGCTGCCCGGTCAGTTCGGCCAGCCCGCGCAGCATGAGTTCGACATTGACGAGGATCAGCATGGCCAGCCCGGTGACGAGCGAGGCCATCATCCAAGATTTCGGCACCTTCACCCAGGTATCAAGGGCCAGCGAGGCAGGCACTTTCAGGCTGTCAGTTGCAAACCTGCCGCCAAAGCCCGTGACCTCGGACAGGCCGATGCGAAAGCCCGCGACCAGGACAACCAGCACCAGCGCCAGAAGCACAAGGCCCAACAACCGCCCGACGATGCGGGGCAGGAAGGACACCAGCATTTCGACTGAGACGAACCCGCCCCGGCGATAGGCGGTCGGGATCATCAGCCCGGTCGCCCAGAGCATGAGGAACCGTGCTGCCTCCTCGGGCCAGGCCAGCGCATTACCCAGCACATAGCGGAAGAAAACCTGCGCCAGAATGATGAGCACCATAAGGCCCATGGCGGTTGCGCCAAGCACGCGACCCAGCCAGAGCAGGGCCGCATTGAAGGCGCCCAGACCGTTCAAAAGCCTTGTGAAGGCCCCCATGAAATTCCCCCTCCCTTGTCACGTCTCCCCTCCCCGGGAGCGCAGAACCATTACTTTCAGGCGGCGGGCAGGAACTGCCCGTATCTGCCTCGGGAAAACACCAGCGGTGCGCCTTCCTGCATCGCGGCCCGCAGCACGCGACCCACGATGATCAGATGGTCGCCGCCGTCATGCGTGCCATGTTGCGCACAGTCGAACCGCGCCAGCGCGCCGGCGATCAGCGGGACACCCTCGGGGTTGCGCGGCACGTCGAGGCCGGAAAATCCGCCCCCGTCCCGCCCGAAGCGGGCGATCCAGTCGGCCTGATCCTCTGCAAGCACATGGATCACATAATGCGGCGCATCCGCGAAAAAGCGGAAGCGGCGCGAGGCGCGGGCAGGTGACCACAACACCAGCGGCGGGTCCATCGACAGGCTGGAAAAGCTGTTGGCGACAAAGCCCATCGGGCCTTCGGCGCTGTCGATGGTGACGACGGTGATGCCGGTTGCAAAGCAGCCAAGGGCATCCCGGAAGGCGCGGGCGCTCAGCGCGTCAGGGGTGAAGGCGACGTCAACACTCATGGCACTTCCTGCCCCTGCGCAAGGGTGTAAAGCTCGAACCAGGTCTGCCGGTCCATCGGCACCCGCAGCGCATCGGATATGCCCGCGATGCGCGACAGGGTATTGGTGCCCAGCACCGGAAGGATGCGCGCAGGGTGATGCAGCAGCCAGGCGATTGCCGCCGCCGACCAGTCCGCCCCTGCTGCCGCGCCAAGCTCGGCCAGACGCAGGCGCAGGCCTTCGCGCGATTCCGCCAGCAGGTGCCCGCCGGCGAGCGGGCTCCATGCCATCGGCGCGATACGGTTTTCCTGAAGGAACGCCAGATCGCCGTTTACAAAAGCCTCGCGCGCCAGCAGATTCAGCTCGATCTGGTTGGTGACCAGAGGCGCGGCCATGCGCGATTGCAGCAGGCGGAAATCCCACGGGCGGAAGTTCGACACACCCACCGCGTGCACCTTGCCGCTGGCCACCAGCGCATCCAGCGCGGCCCCGGTTTCATCCGCATCCATCAGCGGATCGGGGCGGTGAATCAGCAGAAGGTCGATGCGGTCGGTTGCCATCTCCCGCAGGCTGGTTTCAACGCTGGCGGTGATATGGGCGGCGCTGGTGTCGTAATACTTTACCCTCGCGGCGGCATGACGGCCCACCGGCGCCACGATGTCGCATTTGGTGACGATCTCGATCCGGTCACGCAGACCGGGCGCCGCGCGCAAGGCCGCGCCGAGGAGCCCCTCCGCAGTATAGCCGCCATAAATGTCGGCCTGATCCATCGTGGTGATGCCCTGTGCCAGACAGGCCTCGACCTTGGCCTGCACATGGGCGGGCGAGGTATCGGCATCGTCCCCCAGCCGCCACATGCCATAGACCAGCCGCGACAAGGTGATGTTTCCAAGCGTGATGCGTTCCATCATCAGCGGCGTTCTCCGTTTGCAAGGGGCGTGGCGGGCGGGCTTGCGGGCACCCGGCCATAGGCATGGGGTAGCGAGCAGGTCTTGATCTGCGGCAGAACCTTGGTCCCGAAGTGGTCGCATTCATCCAGATGCGGATAGCCCGAGAAGATGAAGGCCCGGATGCCCATCCTGCGATATTCCTCGATCCGGGTCAGGACCTGATCGACCGATCCGACCAGCGCCGCGCCGCAGCCGGAGCGGGCGCGTCCGATGCCCGTCCACAATTGCGGCTCGATATAACCGAACTGATCGGCCAGTTCGCGCGCGCGCGCCTGATGCGCGACACCCAGCGAGATACTGTCATGCGCCCGGTCGCGGATGAGCTTGCCGTATTCATCGTCCAGCTTGCTGACCAGATGATCGGCATATTCGCGGGCCTCTGCCTCGGTGTCGCGGACGATCATATGTACCCGCAGCCCGTAATCCAGTGTGCGGCCATGCTCCGCCGCGCGCTCGTGAACTGCGCGCATCCGGTTGGCCAGCATCTCCTGCGGTTCGGGCCACATCAGATAGACGTCGCATTGCGCCCCGCAGAGTTCCAGCGCATCGGGGCTGTAGCCGCCGAAATACAGCAGCGGGCCGCCGTTCTGCTGATAGGGCCGGGCCGGGTCGCTGCTGACTTTTGCAATCTTGTAGACCTCGCCGTCATATTCGATGTGATCGCGGGTCCAGGCCTGGCGCAGGATCTCGACCACCTCGTGACTGCGGCGATAGCGATAGGCACTGTCGGCCACCTCGCCCGGAAAATCAGAGGAAATGACGTTCAGCGTCAGCCGCCCCTGCAACATGTGGTCCAGCGTCGCCACGGTGCGGGCCAGCATCACGGGCTGCATTTCCCCGCAGCGGATCGCGGCGAGAAAATTGATGCGGTCAGTGATTGGCGCGCAGCCTGCCACGAATGACAGGGTATCCTGCCCGACCTGATACGAGGACGGGCAAAGGATATTGCGAAACCCGTGCCCCTCGGCGCGCTGCACGATAGAGGAGCAATGCGCCCAGCTGGAGCGCAGGCGGCCGTCCGGCACGCCGAGATATTCATAATCATCGGAGCAAAGCGCCGCGAACCAGCTGACTTCGGCGGCATCCAGATCGGCGGAGGTTACGGGAACGACAGTCATCGATTCTCTCTATTCCACATGCATCTTTTCTCTTGCGTAGCATTCGCCAATATGTAGATCAATACTGTATCAATTTGAGGTGGTCATGGCGAAGTCCGGCTCTCTGCCCGTCTATCAACAGGTTGCGGAACTGCTGATCCGTGACATCGCGGCCGGTCGGCTGATGGATGGCGAACGCCTGCCGCCGGAACGCGAGATGGCCTCCGGCCTTGGCATCGCGGTCGGAACCCTGCGGCAGGCGCTGAAATCGCTGGCAGAAAAGGGGTTGCTGGATCGGGTGCAGGGGTCAGGCAACTATATCCGCGCGAAATCGGACCCGGCTTCGGTCTATGCCATGTTCCGGCTGGAGCGGGTGGAAGGGGGCGGCCTGCCGACGGCCGAGGTGCTTTCGGTGGACCGGCTGGCCAAATCACCCGATCTGCCAGCTTTCGGCACCAGCGCCGAAGGCCACCGCATCCGCCGCCTGCGCTTTCTGTCAGGGCAGGTCGCGGCGGTCGAGGAGATCTGGCTCGATGGTGACATCGTTCCGCAGATTGGCGCCGATGACCTGTCGGAATCGCTTTACCTTTTCTACAGGCATCGGCTTGGCCTGTGGATCGCGCGTGCCGAGGACCGCATCGGCCTTGGCCCTTGCCCCGACTGGGCACCTGCGCGCTTTACCCACCGGCCCGGCGCACCGCTGCCATTGATCACCCGGATCAGCTGGTCCCAGGAAGGCCAGTCTGCCGAAGCATCCTTCACCTGGTATGACCCCGATACCGTGCGCTATGTCGCGCGGCTGAAATGAGGATTCCCATGAAAACCTTGCGTTACGGCATCATCGGCTGCGGCATGATGGGGCAGGAACATCTGCGCAACATCGCGCTGCTGCCCGATGCCGAGGTGGTGGCGATATTCGAACCCGATGCCGCCATGCGGGCCGAGGCGGCGCGTCATTGCCCCGGCGCGCGGCTGGTCGATTCGGTGGCGGCAGTTCTGGCCGTGGCTGCGGTGAATTGTCTGCTGATTGCCAGCCCGAACTTCCTGCATCTGGCGCAGCTTGAGGAAATTGCCGCTATTCGCCCCCTGCCGGTGCTGTGCGAAAAGCCGCTGTTCACCGATCCCGCCGATGCGCCCCGGCTGGCGGCTCTGCGCGCGGCCTATCCCGCACCGATCTGGGTGGCGATGGAATATCGCTACATGCCCCCCGTCGCGCATCTGATCCGCGAGGCCGAAGCGGCGACCGGCGGCATTCGCATGCTGACGATCCGCGAACACCGCTTTCCTTTTCTGGAAAAGGTGGGTGACTGGAACAGATTCAACGCCAGGACCGGCGGCACCCTGGTTGAGAAGTGCTGCCATTTCTTTGACCTGATGCGCCTGATCGCACAATGCGATCCGGTCCGGGTCATGGCTTCTGGCGGGCAGGCGGTGAACCATCTCGACGAACGTTACGAGGGCGCGACGCCGGATATCTGGGATCATGCCTATGTCATCGTCGATTTTGAAAACGGCATGCGTGCGATGCTGGAATTGTGCATGTTCGCCGAAGGCAGTCGCTATCAGGAAGAGATCAGCGCCGTCGGGCCCCTGGGCAAGATCGAATGTCTGGTACCGGGGCCGGGTCGGTTCTGGCCTGCGCATCTGGGTGCCCCGCCGGTGCCGCAGGTGATTGTCAGCCCGCGCGAGCCGAAGGGGCCGCGCTTGCTGGAAGTGCCGGTGGATCCGGATCTGCTGGCGGCAGGCGATCACAACGGGTCGACCTTCTATCAGCATCAGGGTTTTGCCCGCGTGGTTGCAGGCGCTCAGGCCCCCGAAGTCAGCCTGACCGACGGCTGGTGGGCCGTAGCCATCGGCATGGCCGCACAGGAAAGCGCCCGCACGGGTCAGGCGGTCGACCTGCGTCATGCGGTGCCCGACGTGACAATGTGATCCGGTAAACTCAGCCCTGCCGTTCGTGGCGGACGGCAGGGCCGACATATTTTTAATGCAACATAACTATCCTTATCTGAATAACTGATATGGCGCGGGCACATTCTAAAATAATGGATTGGATGCCCCTCCTGCCGGTTCACCATAGAACCGCCCGAGCTGTTTCAGTTTGGGAGCGCTGCAGGAGGGCTCTGTTGGGCTGTGTTGCACAAATCGGGTGATGGCCGGGCCTCCCCTTTCCCCGGACAGACCTATCCTGCGACCTCTGTAACGGGTGTGCCGAGTGCGGTGAAGCCGTTCAGGACGGCGACACGGACCTGGAACTCTGCCACCTGACGGTCGAAGTCCCGCGCGGACAGGCGCTGCCCGAGAAGCTTGATGCAGTGCATCTTGGCTTCAGCGGTGGTAGCCGAAACTGGCGCAACCACCCTTGAGCCATCAGTGGCATGCTTCGCGGGATTGCTATGGTGTTGGTTACTCTCCCGCATCTGTTGCCCCGAGATAGGCCACAATAAAACAGACTGGTATGTCGTGCAGCAACTCCGCCTGATCGCGGTCGCTTCGCATCTGCTGTCGGAAGTTGACTCGTTGAATCACCTTCCTTGGCGGCGGCGCGCGGGCGCGGGATGCTATGTAGAAGTCTAGAGAATGCACAAATTATTCCTTTTATAGGATTTTATAATATCATATAATATTAAAATTTGGAATTAGATTGACACTTCACCCCTCCTGCCGCTTGGCTGAACGCAGACAGGGCGCCTTTGCGCGCTTGCGGACAGCTTAGGATCAGAACATGACTTGGCGGATTGGCGTCGATTCCGGCGGAACTTTCACCGATGTGTGCCTCTTTGACGAGGACAGCGGCGAGGTGGTCACCTGGAAGGTTTCCTCCACCCCCGACGATCCGTCGCGGGGCATCACGCAGGGCGTGGCCGAAGGTCTGCAACAGGTTTCCGCCAGTGCCGCCGAAGTTTCGTTTCTGGGTCATGGCACGACGGTCGCGACCAACGCGCTGATTCAGGGGCGCGGCGTGAAGACCGGGCTGATCACCACCGAAGGGTTCCGCGATCTGCTGGAGATCGGCCGCCAGAAACGCCCGCATCTTTACGACCTGCAAGCCGACAAGCCCGAAACACTGGTGACGCGCGACCTGCGGCTTGGCGTGGCCGAACGGGTGCGGCCGGACGGCACGGTAGAGGAAGGGCTTGATGCTGATGCCTTCCGCGCGGCAGTGCGCAGCCTGAAAGCCGAAGGCGTGCAATCCGTCGCCGTCAGCTTCCTTTACAGCTTCCTGAATGCCGAGCATGAGAAGACCGCCGCAGCCATTTTGACGGAAGAATTCCCCGAGGCTTTCGTTGCAATCTCGCACCGGATCGCGCCCGAGTTCCGTGAGTATGAGCGGTTGTCCACCACGGTGGTGAATGCCTATCTCGGCCCGGTCATGCAGGTCTATGTCAAGGCTTTGCAGAAGAAACTGGCTGATCTGGGTCTGCGCGTGGCACCGCAGCTGACGCAATCGAACGGCGGGGTGATCGCCTTCGACACCGCCGCCGAAAACCCGGTGCGCACCGTCCTTTCAGGGCCATCGACCGGAGTGGTGGCGGCGCAGGCCATCGGCCGGATGACCGGCACTGACAACCTGATCACCTTTGACATGGGGGGAACCTCCTCCGATGTGGCTTTGCTGAGCAATGGCAAATGCCGCGTGGTGAACGAATCTGTGGTGCATGGTTATCCGCTGAAAGTGCCGATGCTGGACATTCATACGGTCGGTGCAGGGGGCGGGTCGATCGCCTATGTCGACAATGGCGGGCTTCTGAAGGTCGGGCCCCGGTCGGCCGGAGCCAATCCGGGGCCGGCCTGCTACGGGCTGGGCAATGCCGAACCCACCGTGACCGACGCCAATGTGCTGATGCAGACCCAGAACCCGGAATATCTGCTGAACGGCCGCATGAAGATCGACCGCAGCCTGTCGCAGGCGGCAGTGCAGACTTTGGCCGACAAGCTGGGCCTTGGCCTGATGGAAACGGCGAACGGCATTCTGGATATCGTCATCGCCAATATGGCAAAGGCGATCCGGGTGATCTCGGTCCAGCGGGGGCATGATCCGCGGGATTACACCCTTCTGGCCTTTGGCGGCGCTGGCCCGGTGCAGGCGGCGCGGCTGGCCCGCGCGCTGGGGATGACCCGCGTGATGATCCCGCGCACGCCCGGCGTGCTGTGCGCGCTTGGCCTGCTGATGACCGATCTGCGCGCCGATTTCTCGGCCACCAGCCTGACACCGCTCAGCGGCGCGGATACGGGGATGCTTTCGACGACCTATGCCGATCTGGAGGCGCAGGCCGAAGCCTGGTTCGACGCAGAGGATATCCTGACCGGCGCCCGCCTGATCGAGCGCAGTGTCGATGTGCGCTACGCCGGGCAGAACTATGAAATCTCGGTTCCGGTGGCCAGCGGGCCGGTGACGGCGGAAACCCTGCGCCAGATCGAGGCCGGGTTTGAAGCGGCACACCGGCAGCTTTACGGCTTTGTCGCCGAAGGCGAGCCGATCCAGCTTGTCACCTTCCGCATCGCGGCAAGCGGGCTGGTGGAAAAGGCCGATTTCCAGCCCCAGCCCGATGCCGGGGCGGACGCGACCGCTGCGATCACCGGCACCCGCCCGGTCTGGATGCCCGAGACCGGGGATTTCGTGGAAACCACCCTGTACAACCGCGACAGGCTGCTGGCGGGCAACCGCATCGCAGGCCCTGCCATCATTGACCAGATGGACAGCACGACCGTGGTGCCCCCGGACATGACCGCGACGGTCGATGCCTATCTCAACCTCATTCTGGAGCAATCGGCATGAATGCGCAGACCCCGGTTTCCCGTGCGAAGCTCAACCCGATCACCGTAGAGGTCATCGGTTCCGCCTTCGCCTCGACTGTCGAGGAAATGGGCGAGGCACTGGTGCGTGCTTCCTACTCGACCAATATCAAGGAACGCCGCGACTGTTCGACTGCGTTGTTCGATGCCTCGGGCCGCATGTTGTGCCAGGCCGAACATATCCCGATGCACCTTGGCAGCTTCATTGGCTTCATCCCCTATATCCTGCGGCAATTCCCGGCGGACAGCATCCAGCCCGGCGATATCTTCATGGGCAATGATGCCTACGAGGGCGGCGGCACCCACCTGCCCGATATCGTTCTGGCAGAGCCGATCTTTCACGATGGCGCGCTGATCGCCTGGGCGATCAACACCGCGCACCATTCCGATTTCGCGGATCGCGGACACGACCATATCTATCAGGAAGGTCTGCGCATCCCGCCGGTGCGGCTGCATCGTGCCGGTGTGCTGCAAGAGGATATCCAGCGCCTGTTCCTGCTGAACTGTCAGGTGCCGTCCGAACGGATCTCGGACTTGCGGGCGCAGATCGCCGCCAACCGTCTGGGCGCGATCCGCATGGCCGAACTTTGCGTCAAGTACGGGTTGGCCGATGTCCTTGCCGCAGGTGAGGAGCTGATGGATTACGCCGACCGCAAGATGCGTGCGGGTATCCGTGCTATCCCTGACGGGGTTTATGCCTTCTCCGATGTGTTCGACAGTGAATCGCTCGATAAACCGCTGGATTTTTCGGTCCGCATCACCATTGCCGGCGATGAGGCCACGCTGGATTTCGACAGCCCGCCACAGGTGCGCGCCGGTCTGAACGTGGTTTATACCGCGCTGCTCGCCACCGTCTATTACGCGATGAAAACCGTGGTTGATCCGACCATCCTGCCGAATGCCGGGCTGGCGCGGGCGATTACCGTCAATGCAGAGGAAGGCACGATCCTGCGCTGCGCCCATCCGGCGGCCGTGGACGGGCGCATCACCGCCTGCCAGCGGGTCGTCGACCTGATCCATGGTGCTTTCGCGCAGGTGATCCCCGACCGGGTGGTGGCGGCCTGTAACGGCTCGGTCCATGTCGCAAGCTTCAACGGCACCCGGCCGGATGGCGCGCTGTGGGTCTATCTGGAAACCATCGGTGGCGGCTTCGGGGCGCGTCACAACAAGGACGGGCTGGATGGCGTGCATGTGCATATGACCAACACTTCCAACCTGCCGGTCGAGGCGCTGGAGAACGAATATCCGATTACCCTGCGCCGGTATGAGCTGGTGGACGGCTCGGGCGGTGACGGAGAGTTCGTGGGCGGCATGGGCCTGCGCCGCGTCTACCGTGCGGAACGCGCCTGCCGGGTGCAGGTCATGGGCGCGCGGCTGTCGACGGCAGCCTGGGGTCTTGCCGGGGGGCAGCCGGGCGGATCTGGCTATTTCACGCTGAATGGGGTGAAAAGCGGGTTCGAGCGGCACTCTGTCGACATGCAGCCGGGCGATGTGCTGGAAATCGTCACGCCCGGCGCGGGTGGCTATGGCGATCCGGCCCGCCGCCCTGCCGACCGCCGTGCCACCGACCTCAGGGAACGGCGCCGGGTCTGAGCGGCTTACCTGCTTGACAGCGGGGCGATGGCGGGAAAGCCTGCCATCGCCCCAACCAGCGAGAATACCTTGGTCAGACAATCCTCCTCCAACGCCGAACGCGCGGCCGATCTCTTGCTGATTCTGGGCGAGGCCGGTTCGTTGGGCATGTCGCTGGCGCAACTGGCCGAGGCGACCGGCGATGCCAAATCCGCCGTACATCGCAGCCTTGTGGCGCTTGGCAGCCGTGGTCTGGTGATCCAGAGCGGGACGCGCGGCAATTACCGGCTGGGTCCGACGCTTTATGCGCTGGCGCATCGGGTGCCTGCGGTGGGCGAGATCATCCGCCGTTACCGCCCGGCGCTGATCGCGACGTCGGCGCGGGTGCAGCGGTCGACCTATCTGATGATGCGCGCCGGGGTGGATATCGCCTGTCTGGATCTGGAACTGGGTGTGATTGCGGCACAGCCCTTCGTCAGCGGCATCGGCGGGCGGATTCCGCTTTCGGTCAGCCCGGCGGGGATCGTCATGCTGGCCAAGATGGACGACCGTAGCCGACAGGTGGTGTTCGACCAGAATGCCAGTGCCTTGCAGCAATGGAAACTGTCGCTGGACCAGATCGAGGCCGATATCGCTGCCTATCGCCAGACCGGCTATGTGCGCGGCGTTCGTTCGACGCTGGGGATTGAATCGCTGGCACTGGCGCTGCCGGTGCTCAGCGATACCTGGCTGGGGCTGGAGGTCGCCATGTCGGTGCTGACCCCGATCGGCAGTCTGACGCAGGAACAGGAACTCGAAATCGTCGCCGTGATGCGGGAAGAACTGGCCCGTATCGACGAGGCCGACCGGCAGGCCAAGGCGATCTGACACCCCAGGGAGAAGAATATGGACGAACCCCGTCGCGTCGCCATGATCAGTGGCGCCTCGCGCGGATTGGGCCATGCCATCGTGCAGGATCTGCTGGCGCGTGGCTGGTGCATCAGTGCGGGCATGCGCAACCCGGTCGTGCCGGATCATCCGGATTGCCTTGTCTGCCCTTATGACGCGCTGCAACCGCAGACCGGCGAGGCCTGGCTTGCGGCCACACTGGCGCATTTCGGGCGGGTGGACGGGCTGGTGCTGAATGCGGGCATCCATTCCTCCACGCCGGTGCTTGAGGCCGGGATGGACGAACTTGACCGGCTGCTGGAGGTCAATCTGAAAGCGCCGCTGCGGCTGGCGCAAACCGTGTGGCCCGCGCTGGCCGCCCCCCCGGTGGGACGGATCGTCGTTATCTCGTCGCTGTCGGGCAAGCGGATCAAATCGCGCGCATCGGGGCTTTACGGCATCAGCAAGCATGCGGTGTCAGGGCTGGCTGCCGCCCTGCGACAAGAGGGGCGCGACTGTGGGCTGCGTGTGACGGAGGTCTGTCCCAGCTTCATCGCCACCGACATGGGCCTTGGTGCGGCGGGCGGGCGGGTCGATTCGGAACGCCTTACCCAGCCCGAGGATGTGGCACGGATTGTCGGTATGGCGCTGGAACTTCCACCAAGCGCCTCTGTCTCAACCATTCCGGTACATTACGATGTCGAGGACTGCTTCTGACGGTCAGAAGCCGCAAGGATGAGCATAAATTCATCACGGTATAATCTGATTATTGGATTGATAAGTTGATATCCGGTCCCTTAGTTGGAATTTTCTTGACCCTTCACGCGCCGTGACCCTAGCCTGACCCTACTGGAACATGCGCATTCCGCCCGTCGGGGTGGTCAGAACGCAGCACCGTGACCGCCATTGCGATGGCCAACTTCAACCCAACAGGAACCGCCCGATGAATTTCAGCCGCCGCACCCTCTTGCAGATCGCCACTGCAAGCACCGCAAGCTTCATGTTCGGAACCCGCTTCGCCACCGCCCAGGCCAGCAAGACCCTGCGCATCGGTCTTTCGACCTATCCGGCCCATCTGCGCCCGTGGATTTTGGTCGGCTATTCCGGCCACATGGTTTCGTCGCTGATCAACCGCAACCTGATCAACTATGACCCCAGCGGGCAGCTTGTCGGCGAACTGGCGGAAAGCTGGACTTCGGAATCCCCGACGACCTGGCTTTTCAAGCTGCGCGCGGCCATGTTCCACGACGGAAGCCCGGTCACCGCCGAGGACGTGCGCTGGACCTTCGAGCAGATCGCGGCAGATAACTCCGGCGCCTATATGTATGACGGGGTGAAGAAGATCACCGGCTTCGAGGTGGTGGACGATCTGACCTTCCGGCTGACCACCGAAGCACCGATGGCGACCCTCCCCTCGCTGATGACCTATCCGTTCTTCTCGATCCTCAAGGCCGGATCGACCGATGCCGAGGATCAGGGCACCGGCGCCGGTCCGTATCGGATCGTGTCAGCGGAAAAAGGCGTCGGGATTGAGCTGGAGCCCAACGAGCATTATTTCAAAGAGGGGCTGCCGCATCTGCAAAGCATCCTCATCACGCCCTATGTCGACGAAAACGCACGGGTCGCCGCGCTGACGGCGGGGGATGTCGACCTGATCGACTACGTCCCGTGGTCGGCGATGAAGCAGATCGAGGCGAACAGCGCGCTGGCGCTGGACAAGGTCGATTCCGGCGCCTTCATGTTCCTCACTTTCAACGGCTCGGGTCCGTTCAAGGATGCCCGTCTGCGTCAGGCGGTGGCCTTTGCGCTGAAACGCAATGAATTCGTCGAGTCGGTGTTCTTCGGCTACGGAGCCGAGATGCGGGGCATCCCGCGCGCCAGCGGATCGCCCTTCTGGAACGAGGAACAGGCGAATTACTGGGGCTATGACCCGGACAAGGCCAGGGCGCTGCTGAAGGAAGCCGGGTATGAAACCGGGCTGAAGGTGCAGCTTCTGGCCACCTCGCAATATACCATGCACCGCGATACCGCCGTTCTGGTGCAAAGCCATCTGGCCGAGGTGGGGATTGAGGTAGAGCTGAACATGCCCGACTGGGCAACCCGCGTGGCCCTGGGCACGCGCGGTGCCGGTGATTTCGCGGTTCAGGGTTTCGGTCTGGACAGCCTCGATCCCGATGGCGCCGTGTCGATCATGGACCCCGCGCTGTCGCATGCCTATTCGCGCAGCCGGGATATCGAGGCGCCGGGTCTCAGCGACCTGCTGGCGCAGGGCCGCGGCGAGTTTGACGAGGCGAAGCGGGTCGAGATCTACCGGGCTGCCGACCAGATCGCGCTGGACAATACGACCATGTGTGGCGTTGCCTATCGTGCCACCGGCTTCGGCCGCTCTGCCGCCGTGACGCCGCTGGCCATGTTGCCCGACCAGCTGTCGCCTTTCTCGTCGGTGCTGTTCGACAAGATCGACATTGCCTGACATCATGGCAGCGCGGCCGCACTGACGGCCGCGCCCGCCGCGTGTTCCCGGCGCCCGCTGCGCCGTGAACCCCCTTCCCCCGCAGTCCGAAGGCAGAGACAATGGGTTGGTTCCTTCGCCGGGTGCTACAGGGCGTCGTGATGCTCTGGGTCGTCATCACCCTGGTCTTTCTTTCCATCAACTTCGTGCCTGGCGATCCGGTCGAGCTGCTGCTGTCGAACAGCGGTGGCACGCCCGATCCGACCATGGTGGCGCTGCTGCGCGAGGATCTGGGGCTGAACCTCCCGGTCTGGCAGCAATATCTGTTCAAGATGGAACAGCTGGCCCATATGGATCTTGGCCGTTCGCTGGTGGATGAAACTCCGGTCGCGCGCGAGATCCTGCGCCGCCTGCCCCGCACGCTGGAACTGATCGGGGCGGCGGGTCTGCTGAGCCTGCTGCTCGGCCTGCCCGCCGGGATCGTGGCCGCGCTGCGCCCGATCGGCCTGTTCAGCCGCCTGGCCAATGCCATGGCAGGTACCGCGCAAAGCGTTCCGGTCTTCGTGATCGGCTCGCTGATGGTGCTGATCTTCGCGCAATATCTGGGCTGGCTGCCCGCTGGCGGCTATGTCGCCTTCGACCGGGATCCGGGGCGGCACCTGATCCTGCTGCTCATGCCGGCGGCGACCATTGCTGTCGGATTGTCGGCGGTGGTCTTCCGCATCACCCGCGCCTCGATGCTGGATGTGATGCCACTGGACTATGTGCGCACGGCCCGCGCCAAGGGGGTGCCCGCGCGGCAGGTCACGCTGCGCCATGTGCTGCGCAACGCCCTGATGCCGGTCATCACCATCGTGGCGCTGCAACTGGGCGGGCTGCTTGCGGGCACGGTGCTGGTGGAAAGCGTATTCAACTGGCCGGGCCTGTCCGGCATGCTGGTCGTGGGAGTCAGCGCGCGCGATTACCCGGTGGTGACCGGCGTGATCCTGGTGGTTTCGGCCTGCTACATCGCGCTCAATGTGCTGGTGGACATCATCTATGGCCTTGTCGATCCCCGGGTGCGGAAATGAAGAAAGCCCTGCTGTCGCCTTCGGGCATCCTTCTGTCGGTCATCGTCCTGCTGGCGCTGGCCGCCCCGATCCTGCCGTTGCACGACCCGCTGAAGCTGGACGTCGCCAATCGCTTTGCCGGTCCTTCGGCGGCGCATCTGCTGGGCCAGGACGAAATCGGCCGTGATCTGTTGTCGCGCCTGGTCCATGCCCTGCGTGGTGCCATCCTGATTTCGGGCAGTGCTGCGGTGCTGGCCGGGGTGATCGGCTCGCTTCTGGGGATCGTTGCCGCCTACAACCGCGGCCTGACCGAGATGCTGTCGATGCGGTTCATGGATATCGTCCTGTGCTTCCCGCCGCTGCTGCTGGCAATGCTGGCGGCGACGCTTTACGGCTCCGGCCCGCTGACACTGGTGCCGGTGCTGGCGCTGGTCTATGTGCCCTCGTTCACCCGCGTGGCACATGCGAGCGTGCTGACCATCCGCACCCTCGATTACGTCGAGGCCACGCGGCTGATGGGGGCTTCGCCTGCCCGCATCGTGCTGCGCACCATCCTGCCCAATATCGCCGGACCGCTGAGCGTGCAGTTCAGCTTTGTCATGGCTATGTCGGTCGTGCTGGAATCGGGCCTGTCGTTCCTCGGCCTTGGGGTGGTGCCGCCCGAACCCTCGCTGGGCATGATGATCGGCGCCGCCCGCGCCACCGTCATCGACGAGCCGTGGCTGCTGTTTGCACCCTGCATCGTGCTGACGGGGCTGATCCTTGTTCTCAACGCCTTCTGCGACCACATGCGCGATCTCTTCGATCCGCGCCGCAGTTCCGCCGCCTGAAACCGGAGTGATTTCGATGACCGCCGCACCTCATCTGCTGGACGTTCGGGATCTGGCCGTTTCGTTCGGCCATGGCGCGAACTGGGTGAATGTCGTGCGCGACATCGCCTTCACCATAGACAAGGGCGAGACGCTGGCCATCGTCGGCGAAAGCGGATCGGGAAAAAGCGTGTCGTCCATGGCGATCATGCAGCTTCTGCCCAGGGCCACCGCGCGGGTGCAGGGATCAATCCGTCTGGCCGGGCAGGAACTGCTGGGCCTGTCCGAACCCCAGATGGAAAAGATCCGTGGCAACCGGATCTCGATGATCTTTCAGGAACCGATGACCTCGCTCAACCCGGTACTGACCATCGGGGACCAGATCGCCGAGGCGGTGCTGTCGCATCGCAATGTCTCGCGCGCCGAGGCACGCCGTCAGGCCATCGCCATGATGGACAGGGTGCATATCCCTTCGGCAGCGGCGCGCTATGACGATTATCCGCACCGCTTTTCCGGCGGGATGCGGCAGCGGGTGATGATCGCGGCCGCGCTGGCCTGTCAGCCCGATCTTCTGATCGCGGATGAGCCGACCACCGCGCTGGACGTGACGATTCAGGCGCAGGTGCTGGAGCTGATCAAGGAGCTTCAGGCCGAAAACGACATGGGTGTGCTGTTCATCACGCATGACATGGGGGTGGTGGCCGAAGTCGCCGACCGCACGCTGGTGATGTTTCGTGGCGATACGGTGGAAACCGGCACGACCGAACGCATCTTCGGCGCACCGCAGCAGGCCTATACCCGCGCGCTGCTGTCGGCAGTGCCGCAGATTGGCTCGATGGCCGGGGATCACGACCCCCTGCCCTATCCCGTCTATGACATGGCCACGGCCAGCCTCGTGCCGCCGCCGCCGCGCCCCTCGACCCTGCGCGAGGCTGCCGCGCCGCTTCTGGAGGTGCGCGGTCTGACCAAGCGTTTCGACGTGCCCGCCCCGCCGCTGCGGCGGCTGCAAAAGCGGGTGCATGCGGTCGAGAATGTCAGTTTCGAACTGCGCCACGGGGAAACCCTGTCGATCGTCGGGGAATCCGGCTGTGGCAAATCCACCCTCGGGCGGCTGATCACGCAGCTTCACCGCCCCGATGCCGGTTCGGTGCGGATCGAGGGCAAGCCGGTCGCGGCCAATGACCCGAGGGCGCTGGCCCGCAATGTACAGATGGTGTTTCAGGATCCCTATGCCAGTCTGAACCCCCGCCTGCGCGTGGGCGAGGCGATCACCGAACCCCTGTTGATCCAGGGGGTCGGCAATCCTGACGAACACGCGGCGCTGGCCGGTCAGCTGTTGCAGACGGTGGGCCTGCTGCCCGAAATGGCCTCGCGCTTCCCGCATGAATTTTCGGGCGGACAGCGGCAGCGCATCTGCGTCGCGCGCGCGCTGGCGCTGAAACCCAAGGTCATTGTGGCGGACGAGGCGGTATCGGCTCTGGATGTTACGATGAAGGTGCAGGTGGTGAATCTGATGATGAAGCTTCAGGAGGAAATGGGCCTTGGCTTCATCTTCATCAGTCATGATATGGCGGTGGTCGAACGCATCAGCCATCGGGTCGCGGTGATGTATATGGGCGAGATTGTCGAGATCGGACCACGCCACGCTGTCTTCGGCAATCCCGCGCATCCTTATACCCGAAGCCTGCTTGCGGCGGTGCCGCTGCCTGATCCGGCCCGGCGGCACCAGCGGCGAAGCCTGCCGGGGCGTGAACTGTCGTCTCCCGTGCGTCCGGTCGGCTTCACCCCGCCCGCCCGTGTCTATCACCAGCCTGCCCCCGGCCATTTCGTTCTTGAACCCGGCGCGGAATGGGCATGAGGAAACCATGATGCAATTCCTGTCCTTCCCGCTTGCGCCCTTCGCGGGGGATGCAGACCTGCCAGAGGCCGCCGATGTGGTGGTGATCGGTGGCGGCATCATCGGTGTCTGCACTGCGCTGGAACTGGCCGAGCGCGGCGTCAGCGTGCTCTTGTGTGAAAAGGGTCTGATCGGCGCGGAACAATCCAGCCGCAACTGGGGCTGGACACGCCAGATGGGTCGCGACCCGCGCGAACTGCCGCTGTGCATGGAAAGCCTGCGGCTGTGGGCAGGCATGAACGAACGGATCGGCGCCGACACCGGCTGGCGGCGCACCGGCATCGCCTATCTGTCCTATACAAGGCGCGAGCTGGATCACTGGCGCAACTGGGAAAAGATCGGTGCGGAGCATGGCGTCGATGGCCGGATGCTGTCGCGCACCGAAATCGATACGCGCCTGCCGGGCAATGATGGCCGTATTCTGGGTGTCCTGCACACCGGCAGCGATGGCAAGGCCGAGCCGTGGATCGCGGTGCCCGCTATTGCTGCTGCCGCCCGGGCAAAGGGCGCGCGCATCGTGACGGGCTGCGCAGTGCGCGGCCTCGAAACCGCTTCAGGCCGGGTCAGTGCTGTCGTTACCGAACGCGGCACGGTTGCCTGCCAGCAGGTCGTGATCGCAGCGGGCATGTGGTCCCGGCTGTTCGCGGGCAATCTGGGGATCGACTTTCCGCAACTGAAAGTGCTGGGTCCGGTCGCACGGGTGGAGGGTGTGCCCCTGATCTCCGATATGCCGGTGGGGGCCGAGAATTTCGCCTTCCGCCATCGTCAGGATGGCGGCTACACCATTGCGGTGCGCAACCGGGCCATCGCGCCGCTGACCCCCGATCACTTCCGCCTGCTGGGTGATTACCTGCCCGGGCTGCGCACCAGCTGGCGCGAGCTGTCGCCCCGCATCGGCCGCACCTTCCTGGAGGATCTGGCCACCGCGCGCCGCTGGGCACTGGACCGGCGCACCATCTTTGAACAGGTGCGCATCCTGAACCCGGATCCGGTGCCGGGTTATACCCGCAAGGCGCTGCACCGGCTGGCGCGCGCCTTCCCGGCCTTTCAGGGCGCGCGGATTACCCATGAATGGGCAGGCTATATGGATGCGACGCCCGATGCCATTCCGGTGATCGGCCCGGTGCCCGCATTGCCCGGCCTCAACATCGCCTCGGGTTTTTCCGGTCATGGTTTCGGCATCGGGCCGGGGGCGGGGCGTATGATGGCGCAGCTGATCCTGGGCGAAAAGACCCTTGTCCCGGCCGATGTCTTTGCCTTTACCCGGCTGCGGCCCGGACAGGCTCAGCCCGCTGCGGCCTGAGCGGCAACAAAGCGGCGCACCATCTGGCGGATGTTGTCCAGCCGCACCCCGATCCGCTCGGGGTGCAGCATGTCCACCCCGAAAGTGAAGCCCGATGTATGGGCATTCGCCACCGTCACCCAGCACAGGGCCGACAGCAGCTGCCACAGCTCTGCCGGGTCGATCCCCGACCGGAACAGGCCTGCCTGTTCGCCGCGCTGCACGATCGCCGCCATGCGCGCCAGCAGATCCTCGGCCCCGATCCCGGCGCGGTCGGCGTGCCGGATATGCTCACCGCCATGCAGGTTCTCGATCCCGACCAGCACGAGAAGGTCGGGATGACTGCGGTAGTAATCCAGCGTGAAACCGCAGATCTTGTCCAGCGCCGCAAGCGGGTCGGCAGGCAGGTCCAGCGCGCGCTCTGCCGCGCGGATCTGATGGTAACAGCCTTCCAGAACCGCCTGAAACAGCCGGCCCTTGTCGGTGAAGTGGCGGTAGATCAAAGCCTTGTTGACCCCTGCACGCTTCGCCACCAGCTCGATCCGCGCACCTTCCAGCCCGCGTTCCACAAACTCCTGCCGGGCCGCCTCCAGAATGCGCGTGCGCGTGGTCTGGGTCTTTTCCTCATGTGCGCTGAGCTTCTGGCTTTCCTCGGGCGGTGTCATGGCATGTCCTTTCCGGCGCTCTGGCGCAGTCAGCATTCCTTTCGGGGGCCGTCAAGAAAATCACGCGGCCCGCAAATGGATGATTTACAAACCTGCGGCTTCCGTCAATAGTAACTGTAACGTTACAGTTACTAAATGCGACTCAGGGAGCCACCATGACCACCCGCCTGCGCGTCGCCTCCGATGTGGGGGGCACATTCACTGACAGCATCGCCTATGACAGCCGCACAGGCCGTATCGCGGTGGCCAAGGTCTCGACCACCCCGCATAACCGCGCCGAAGGCACGGTGGCCGGTCTGAAGAAGGCTGTCGCCCTGCTGGGGGCCAGCGGGGCCGAGGTCGATTATGTCGGTCATGGCACCACAACCACGACCAATGCGGTCATCCAGCGCACCGGCGCCCGCACCGCCTTTCTGGTGAACGACGGTTTTCGCGACATCCTGCTGATCGGCCGACAGAACCGCCCGACGCTGTTCGATCTGAAAATCGTGCGCCCCGAACCGCTGGTGGAGCGCGAGCTGTGTTTCACCGCGCGGGGACGGCTGGCGCCGGGCGGCGTCGAGCTTCAGCCGCTGAACGAAGATGATGTGCGCGACGCGGCACGGGCCATGGCCGCTGCCGGGGTGGAAACCGTGGCGGTGCTGTTTCTGCATTCCTATGCCAATCCGGCGCATGAACAGCGCGCCCAGGCGATCCTGCAAGAGATGCTGCCCGGCGTGCCGGTCTGTATCTCGACCGAGATCAATTCAGAGTTCCGCGAATATGAACGCGGCTCGACCACGGTGCTGAATGCCTGGCTGCGCCCGGTGATGGATCACTACCTGCGCGCGCTGTCCGACCTGCTGCATTCCGGGGAGGGGCTGGGGCTTGCTCCGGGCAAGCCGGTGATGGTGATGGATGCGGCGGGCGGGCTGATGACACTGGATCATGCCCGCGCCCATCCCGTGCATACCGTGCTGTCCGGTCCGGCGGGCGGGGTGGTGGCCGCCGCCCATGTCGCGCAGGAGGCCGGGCTGCCCGATATCATCACCATGGATATCGGCGGCACCTCGACCGACGTCAGCCTGATCCGCAACGGGCGCCCCGCCGTGACCCGCAGCGCGGTTCTGGAAACGGTGCCGATCCGCCTGCCGGTCATCGACATCAATGCCATCGGTGCGGGCGGAGGCTCCATTGCCTGGATCGACGAGGGGGGTGCCCTGCGCGTCGGCCCGCAAAGCGCCGAGGCTGTGCCCGGCCCTGCCTGCTATGGCCGCGGCGGCACCCGGCCCACGGTGACGGATGCCAACCTCGTGCTTGGGCGCTTTTCGGCGGAATCGCGTCTGGGAGGCGACATGGCACTGGATCTGGCGGCTGCCGAGCAGGTGATCCGCAGCCAGGTCGCAACACCGCTGGGGCTGTGCCTTGAGGAAGCTGCCGCCGGTATCCTGCGGGTTGCCCATGCCAATATCATGCGCGGCATCCGCGTCGTCTCGGTCGAGCGGGGTCATGATCCGCGCGATTTCGCACTGGTGCCCTTTGGCGGGGCCGGGCCGATGCATGGCAGTCCCGTCGCGCGGGAACTGGGCATGCCACGGGTGATGCTGCCGCCAAACCCCGGTATCCTGTGCGCGCTTGGCCAACTGATCTCGGAACTGCGCCATGAATATGTGCAGACCCATGTCGCGGCCCATGCCGCGCTGTCGGAGGCCGAGGTTCTGGCCCTGATCGGCAGCCTTGCCGACCGCGCCCGCCGCGCGCTGGACCATGACGGCGTGCCCCCCGCCAGACAGGCCATCGAAGCGCGGATCGACATGCGCTATCGCGGGCAGAGCTTTGAACTGCCTGTTCCCGCCGAGGCCACGAGGCCCGGCTTCTGGGCCGGGATGCCCGGTCTGTTTCACGCGCTGCACGAAGCGCGTTTCGGTTATTCCGATCCCGGTGCGGCGGTCGAAGTCGTGGGGCTGTCCGTCATCGGCACCGGCGAGCTGGAAAAACCCGCCCTGCCCCGGCTTCCCCAGGGCGATGGTTCGCCGCAGGCCGCGCTGAAGGGCCGACGCCGCATCTATTTCGAACAAGCAGATGCGGGGGGTGCCTATCACGACGCGGCGGTCTATGACCGCGCAAGGCTGCGGGCGGGCGATGTGATCGCCGGTCCTGCCGTGATCGACGAGATTTCCGCCACCTCCATCCTTTACCCCGGAGACATGATGACCGTTCACCCGTCCGGCAACCTGATCGTCGAGGTTGCGCAATGACCCGCTTCGATCCGATCCGCCTTGAGGTGCTGCGCAACGCGCTGGAGGCCACGGCGCAGGAAATGGGCGTCGTGCTGAAGCTGACCGCCTTTTCCCCAAACATCAAAGAACGCATGGATGCCTCCTGCGCCATCTTCGATGCGCAGGCGCAGCTTGTGGCGCAGGCCGAACATGTGCCTGTGCATCTGGGTTCGATGTTGCGGGCGGTCGGCCCCACGCTGGCGCGGCTGGACCCGCTGGAGGATGGCGATGTGGTCGTGGTGAACGATCCCTTCGTCGCCGGGGCGCATTTGCCCGACATCACGCTCATCGCGCCGGTCTTTGTCGCGGGGCGCTGCATCGCCCATGTCGCCAGCCGCGCCCATCATTCCGATGTGGGCGGGATGGAGCCCGGCTCGATGCCCGGCCGCTCGCGCGAGGTGTTTCAGGAAGGGTTGATCATCCCGCCGGTCCGGCTTTATCGCCGGGGGGTGGAGCAGACCGATATCATGGCGATGATCCTGGCGAATGTGCGCACCCCGGCCGAACGGCGCGGCGATCTGAACGCCCAGCTTGCAGCGCTTCGGGTCGGTGCGCGCCGCATCGGCGAACTGGCCGGGCGCTTCGGTGCCGAGGGGCTGGAACAGGGCCTGGCCGAGGTGCTGGATTATGCAGAGCGACGGATGCGCGCGCGTCTGGCAGAGCTTCCGCAGGGGTCATGGTCCGGCGAGGACTGGCTGGATGATGACGGGGTTGGCAGCGACCCGGTGATGATCCGCCTGCGCATCGACAACGGCCCGGCGGGGCTCGTCTTCGATTTCGAAGGCTCGGCGCCACAATGTCCGGGCAATGTGAATGCGGTGGCGCCGATGACGCATTCCTCTGTGTTCTATGCGCTGAAAATTCTGACCGATGCCACGATCCCGGCCAATGCCGGAGTGATGCGCCCGGTGCAGGTGCGCATTCCGAAAGGATCGTTTCTTGATGCTCGGCCGCCTGCGGCAGTCTGCGCGGGCAACACCGAGACCACGCAACGGGTGGCCGATGCCGTGCTGCGGGTTCTGGCGCAGTTCGCGCCGGACCGCATCGCCGCCGCAAGCCAGGGCACGATGAACCTCATCGGGATCGGGGGCCATGATCCCCGCACCGGCGAAGCCTATACCTATATCGAAACGATCGGCGGTGGTCAGGGCGGGCGCCCCGGTGGCCCCGGCATGAGCGCGGTGCATGCGAATATGTCGAACACGCTGAACACGCCGATTGAGGCCATGGAAATCAGCTATCCGCTGCGCGTCGAACGCTATGAACTGCGCGACGGTTCGGGCGGCGCGGGCGATCATCCGGGCGGTCTGGGCATCATCCGGGCGATCAGTCCCGTGGGGCACGAGGCGCGGGTTTCGCTGCAATCGGACCGTCGCAGGACCGGGCCCTACGGCCTGCATGGCGGCCAGCCGGGGCAGCCCGGCGCGAACTGGCATCGTGATACGGCAGGTGGTCAGGCTGGGGTTGCCGCCAAATGTTCTTTCTCGCTGGCCGAGGGCGAGGCGGTGCAGATCGACACCCCCGGCGGCGGCGGCTGGAACCGCCCCGTCTGACCGGGGCTGGAGCAAGGCAGACCCTCCCGCCATGACATCACCGCACGTCCTGCGGGGCTGTGTTGTCATGTCGGGCGGACTACGACTATAAGAAAATTGTTCCTCACGATTCCAGAAAGAAGATACGAGACCCCATGACCAGGGAGAAAGCCGAAACCGCATCTCGCCCCAGGCTTCGCGCGGCCTCTACATCTGGCGATCTCGTCGCTGATATCTACGAGATGGTGCGAAAGGAAATCACCACGGGGACGCTGCGGGTCGGCGACCGGGTGACCGAGGTCGATCTGGCGGAACGGTTCGGCGTGTCGCGCACCCCGGTTCGGGATGCCATCTCCCGGCTGGAGGCGGATGGCCTGCTGACCAACGAACCGCGCCGGGGGCTGGTGGTTTCGGTGCTCAGCCATCAGCAATCGGTCGAGCTGTATTTCATGCGCGAGATTCTGGAAGGCGCCGCTGCCCGGCTGGCCGCCCAAAGTGCCAGCGACATCGAACTGTCGATGCTGGAAGAACTGAGCAACAAGGAAATGTCGTCGCTTGATGACGTTTCGGCGCTGATCGAGATCAACCGCAATTTCCATCGTCTGATGATGCTGGCTGCGCATAACCGCTATCTGCTGCGCAGCCTGTCGCAGCTGACGCTGACCATGTCGCTGTTGCCGAGCCTTCTGGACAAGGGGGAAAGGGCCCGCTCTGCCGCAGTTGAACACCGCGCCATTGTCGACGCATTGCTGGCTCGCGACCGCGAAGCGGCGGAAGAGGCCGCGCGCCGGCATGTCCGCGCCTCGCAGCAGCACCGCATGCTGTTCAGCCTGGAAACCGACCCGGCGGTCTGATCCGGGCGCGCGGGCGTCGTCAGTATTCCTCTGCCATCATCTTCAGCCGCAGCGCAAAGCCGGTCGCGATATGGTTGCGCGCGGCGCGTTCGGCGCGATCCGCGTCGCGTTCGGTGATGGCCGCAACGATGGCCTCGTGTTCGGCCTGCGCGGAGCGGCTGCGTTCCGGGCTGGCATAGGTCGATCCCGGCACAAGGCTCAGATGGACGCGCAGGTTGTTCAGGGCCTCGATCATATAGCTGTTGTGTGAAGCCTGAACGATCTGGCGGTGCAGCATCAGGTTGCGGCTGCGCAGATGCGCGGGTTCGCTGGTACGGGCGTCGGTTTCCACCATGTCGCGCAGGACCGCGATTTCCGCCGCCGAGGCGTGCAGTGCGGCCAGCCGGGTTGCCATGCCTTCCAGCCCCTCGCGCACGGCGAAAAGCTGGCTGAGCTGGTCAAAGTTCATCCGGGTGATGATCAGCCCCCGGCGGGGCGCATGTTCGGCCAGCCCCATCGCATGCAGCCGGTGCAGGGCCTCGCGTACCGGCGTGCGGCTGATGCCCAGATGCTGCGCAAGATCGGTCTCGCGCAGCCTGTGACCGGGGCGCAGCTCGCCCCGCTCGATCAGGTCGAGCAGATGTTCGAACGGGCTGCGCCGGATATCGCCCGGCTTCGGCGCTTCGGCGGCGCGGGTCATGGGCGCAGCCGGTCCAGCCCCTTGCGCAGTTCGTCGATCAGATCTTCGGGATCTTCCAGCCCGATATGGAGGCGCACGGTCTGCCCGCCCGGAGCCCAGGTTGTGGCGGTGCGATAGACTGCCGGATTGCTGGGCACGATCAGGCTTTCGAAACCGCCCCAGCTCGACCCCATGCCGAACAGGGTGAACCCGTCGAACATGCGCGCCAGCGCATCGTGATCGACAGGTTTCATCACGAAGCCGAACAGGCCCGAGGCGCCGGTGAAATACTGCTTCCACAAGGCATGGCCCGGATGCGAGGGCAGCGCCGGATGCAGCACCTGAAGCACTTCGCGTTGTTCAGCCAGCCAGTTGGCGACGCGGATGCCGCTGCTGTGGTGGTGGCGCATCCGCACCCCCATGGTGCGCAGCCCCCGCAGCGCCAGATAGGCGTCATCCGCGCCCACGCAGACGCCGAAGCGCAGATAGGTTTCGCGCAGGCGTTCATAGACCGGCGCCTGACAGGCGATGGTTCCCAGCATCAGGTCCGAATGACCCGAGATATATTTGGTTCCCGCCTGGATCGAGATGTCCACGCCATGCGTGATGGGCTGGAAGAAATAACCGCCGCTCCATGTGTTGTCGATCACGGTGGTGATGCCGTGGCGGCGGGCAGCTTCGGTGATGGCCGCCACATCCTGCACCTCGAATGTCTGCGATCCGGGCGATTCCATCCAGATCAGCCGGGTTTCAGGGCGGATCAGGCTTTCGATTCCGGCGCCGAGGGTCGGATCGTAATAGGTCGTCTCGATACCGAACTTGCGCAGCGTATGCTCACAGAACTTGCGGGTCGGCCCGTAAGAGCTGTCGGTGACCAGAAAATGCGCGCCGGGTTCGGCGAAAGCCATCAGGACAGTGCTGATCGCATTCACCCCCGAAGGCGCGACAAGGGCGCGATCTGACTCTTCCAGCGCGCAGACCGCATCTTCCAGCGCATGAGTCGTCGGCGTGCCGCGGCGGCCATAGCGCAGCCTCGCGCTTTCCTTGGCTTCCAGCGCGGCGAGGTTCGGAAAGAGGATGGTGGAGGCCCGGTAAACCGGGGTGTTGACCGCGCCGAAATGCTGCGCAGGGGCGCGTCCACAATGGGTTACGCGCGTGTCCAGGCCTGGAGTCTTGATCGTCATGGCAGAAATCCCTCGGTGTCAGGTACATCTTGCATACTATTAAAAACATCTGTATACAATAGCACATGGGCGTCGAAAACACACGGGAACAACCCTGCCGCGCCCTTCAGCAGCGAGAGGAGAATCGGGGTGATCAACATGAAAGCAGTCGGGTTTGCCGCCATTGCCGGCCTGACACTGGCCGCTGCCGGCATGGCGCAGGCAGAAACGGGCGCCACGCTGGCCGCCGTGAAGGCGCGGGGCGAAATGCTGTGCGGCGTGCATCCGGCTCGCCATGGTTTTGCCGCGCCGGACAGCCGCGGAGAATGGAGCGGTTTCGAGGTCGATTTCTGCCGCGCGCTTGCGGCGGCGATTTTCGGTGATGCAACAAAGGTGCGGTTTGTCGCGCTGTCGTCGCAGCAGCGTTTCCCGGCGATCCAGTCGGGCGAGGTTGATGTGCTGGCGCGCAACGTCACGGCGACGCTGGGGCGCGATACCGCGCTGGGTCTGAACTTTGCGCCGCCGATCTTCTACACGGGCACCGGCTTTCTTGTCCGGGCGGCCGACGGAATTACCAAGGTCGAGGATCTGGACGGCGCGACCATCTGCATGGCGCCCGGCTCCACCACCGAACGCAATGTGGCGCAAATCTTCGCCGCGCGCGGGCTGACCTACACCCCCGTTGTGATCGAGAACAACAAGCAGCTTGTCGATGCCTATGTGACCGGCCGCTGCGATGCGCTGACCAAGGACAAGGCGGCCCTGCCCGGCGTGCGGGCCTTCGATACGGAAAATCCGGCAGATCACATCCTGCTGCCCGGCATCTTCTCGAAAGAGCCGCTTGCCATGGCGGTGCGTCAGGGCGACGATCAGTGGTATGATCTGGTCAAATGGGTCACCTATGCCACGTTCAACGCCGAAGAGATGGGCGTAAGCCAGGCAAATGTCGACGAGATGAAATCCTCGGAAGACCTCGACATCCAGACCCTGCTGGGCGTGATCGGTGACAATGGCACCAAGCTCGGGGTGGACAATGCCTGGGCCTATAACGTGGTCAAGCAGGTCGGGAACTACAAGGACATCTACATGCGCCACTTCGGGCCCGACAGCCCCGTGGCACTGGACCGCGATTACAACCAGCTCTGGACCGAGGGCGGGTTGCTCTACGGCTTCCCGATGCAATAAGGCCTGCGGCTGCCTCTATCGATGCCGCCCGTGCCCGCTGCGGGACCGGGCGGCACAAGTCTCATGACGACCTTCGGGGATAACACATGACTGATGCCACACCCTCCGGAGGCGGAAAACGTCCCGCCCGGAGCATGAAGGACATCCTTTACAGCGAAAGCTTCCGAACGGTGATCTACCAGGTCGCCCTGGCCGCTGCGGTGGTATTTCTGGGCCTGTTTCTGTATCAGAACGTGGTCGAGAACCTGCAACGCCAGAATATTGCCACCGGCTTCGGTTTTCTTGGCGAAGTGGCGCAATTCCAGATCGGCGAACGCCTGATCGAATATTCGCCGCGCGACAGCTATGGCCGCGCCCTGCTAGTCGGGCTGATGAACACGCTGACCGTCTCGGCGGCGGGCATTCTCGTCGCAACGGTCATCGGTTTCGCGGTCGGCATCGCGCGGGTTTCGGGCAACTGGCTGCTGCAACGCATCTCGCTCACTTATGTCGAGGTGGTCCGCAACATCCCGGTGATCCTGCAAGTAATCTTCTGGTCGGCGGTGATCCGCAACCTGCCCGCCCCCCGTCAGGCGATCGAGCTGTTCGGCTTCGGGTATCTGAGCAATCGCGGCCTGATGGTGGCGGTTCCGGCCGCACATCCGGCGCATGGCTGGATGGGCTGGGCGCTGGTGCTGGGCGTCATCCTCACGCTGATCGGGCTGCGCCTCGCCCGGCGTCACCGGGAAAACACCGGAAAATATGTCGACATGCTGGGGCCGGGTCTGGCGCTGGTTCTGGGCCTGCCGCTGGCGGTCTGGCTGTTTGCCGGTGCGCCGCATGCCATCAGCTTCCCCGAACCCAAAGGGTTCAGCTTCGTGGGCGGCTCGGCCCTCAGCCCGGAATTCTTCGCGCTGATGCTGGGGATCTCGCTTTATTCCTCGGGGTTCATCGCAGAAATCGTCCGGGCGGGTATCCAGGCCACGCCGAAAGGTCAGGTCGAGGCCGCACGGTCGATCTCGCTGCGCCCGCGTTTCATCCTGCGCTATGTGATCCTGCCGCAGGCCCTGCGCGTCATCGTGCCGCCGCTGACCAGCCAATACGTCAGCCTGATCAAGAACAGCTCCATTGCCGTTGTCGTCGGCTACCCGGATCTGGTGAACATCGGCAATACGGTGATGAACCAGACGGGACAGGCGGTCGAGGCCATTGCGGTGATGATGCTTGTCTATCTCATCATCAGCCTCGTCACTTCGCTGCTGATGAACTTCTACAACCGCCTTGTCGCGATCAAGGAGCGCTAGGTCATGGCCGCGATCACTCAAAGCCCGGTCCATCGCACCGGCACTTTCGACCCCAACGCCCGCCTGACGCCCGCTGCGTGGATGAAGGCCAACCTGTTCAACTCGCCCGGCCAGATCCTGCTGACGCTGGCGACAGCTGCCGTCCTGCTGCGCTTCCTGTGGTTCGTGCTGGACTGGGGCGTCTTCAATGCGGTCTGGTCTGCCACTGACCCCGAAACCTGCCGTCAGGCAACCGGCGCCTGCTGGGCCGTCATCGGGGAAAAGCACCGGCCAATGCTGTTCGGTCTTTATCCCTATGATCAGCACTGGCGGCTGGTCATCATGATGGTGGTCTATCTGGCAACGGTGGTGCTGTCGCTGTGGCCGCGCTGCTGGAACATGCGGTTTCTGGTGCCGCTGTGGATCGGGGCTGCCGTCAGTATCGGCATCCTCATGTTCGGGGGCGTGCTGGGCCTGCGCTATGTGCCGACCTCGGAATGGGGGGGGCTGCCGCTGACCATGCTGCTGTTCACCGGCACGGTGCTGATCGGGATGCCCATCGCCGTGCTGTTGGCACTGGGGCGCCGGGCGCCGTTGCCGGTGGCGCGCGGGGTATCCGTTGTCTTCATCGAGGCGCTGCGCGGCGTGCCGCTGATCACCATTCTCTTCGTTGCGGTCAACGTCTTTCCGCTGTTCCTTCCGGCTGGCGTCGAGGTGGACAAGCTGTTGCGCATCACGGTGGGCATCGCGATCTTCTTCGCCTGCTATCAGGCCGAAGTGATCCGCGGCGGTTTGCAGGCCATCCCGCGCGGGCAATACGAGGCTGCTGCCTCGCTGAGCCTCAGCTACTGGCAGACCACGCGCCGTATCATCCTGCCGCAGGCGCTGCGTATCTGCCTGCCCGCCATCACCAACCACATCATCGCCGCGATGAAGAACACTTCTTTCGTGATCATCATCGGCCTTTTCGACATCCTGACCGCAACGACGGCCGTGATGCAGGACCCGCTGTGGCGGCAGTTCTACGTCGAAGCCTACCTGTTCGTCGCGGGGGTCTATCTGTTCTTCGGCTATGCGCTGTCCCGCTATGCGCGGCAGGTCGAAAAATGGATCGCCGAAGGGCGCATCTGAGCGGCAAAGGGGAAAACCATGTCACAAATTACCGCCTCTACCCCGGTCACCGCTGCCGGTGACGACAGCATCATCTCGATGCGCGATGTCTCCAAATGGTATGGACAGTTCAAGGTCCTGCAAAACGTCAACCTGGATGTGCGCAAGGGCGAAAGGGTTGTCGTCTGCGGCCCGTCCGGCTCGGGCAAGTCGACACTGATCCGCTGCATCAACCGGCTGGAGGTGCATCAGGAAGGTCAGATCCTCGTCAAGGGGCTGGAGCTGACAGACAATGTGAAGAACATCGACGCCATCCGCCGCAACATCGGCATGGTGTTCCAGAACTTCAACCTGTTCCCGCATCTGACTGTGCTGGAAAACCTGACGCTTGGCCCGATGCTGACCCGCCAGATGAAGAAGGCGGATGCCGAGGATCTGGCGATGCATTTTCTGGGCAAGGTCCATATTCCCGAACAGGCGCAGAAATATCCCCTGCAACTGTCGGGGGGGCAGCAACAGCGCGTCGCCATCGCGCGGTCGCTGTGCATGCAGCCGGAAATCATGCTTTTCGACGAACCGACCAGCGCGCTTGATCCCGAGATGATCAAGGAGGTTCTGGATACGATGATCGAACTGGCGCAAAGCGGCATGACGATGATCGTGGTGACGCACGAGATGGGCTTTGCCCGCACCGTGGCCGACAAGGTGGTGTTCATGGCCGATGGCTGCATCGTGGAAAGCGGTCCGCCGGAAGAATTCTTCGGCAATCCGCGTGAACCGCGCACCCGCGCGTTCCTCGACCAGATCCTGAAACACTGAGACCGGCGGCGCCTGGCCTCTCCGGGCCGGGCGCAGGTTTTACAGATAGGAATTCCGATGACGTGTCTGACGTCACAGCTTGCGGCCCGCGCCGCAGGGTTGTCCTTTGCCGACCTTGGCGATCCCGTCCGTAACTGGGCGACGCGGGCTTTCGCCGATACGATCGCCTGTGCCATCGCGGGCGTGAATGACGAAGTGGTCCGCGCCGCGTCGATGGTTCTGCCCGCCTCGCCCGGCCCTTCGGCGCTGCTGGGCCGGGCCGGGCGGCTGCATCCGCTGGATGCGGCACAGATCAACGGAATCGCCGCGCATGCGCTGGACTTTGACGACTGCAATCTGGAGATGGATGGCCACCCTTCGGTTTCCATCGTTCCGGGTCTGCTGGCGCTGGCCGACCGGCAGGATGCCACGGGCGCCGATCTGCTGACCGCCTATGTTGCGGGGGTCGAGGCCGAAATCCGCATCGCGCGGCTGTCGAACCCTGCTCATGCTGAACGTGGCTGGCATCCGACCGTCACCTTCGGCGTGATCGGTGCGGCGGTGGCGGCGGCGCATCTGCTGCGGCTCCCGGCGGAGCGGATGGCCGTGGCCATCGGCATCGCGGCCTCCTGCGCGGCCGGGCTGCGGGCCAATTCCGGCACGATGACGAAGCCACTGCATGCCGGACAGGCCAATCGCAACGGGGTGCAGGCAGCCTTGCTGGCCGAGGCCGGGTTCACCGCCAATCCCGAGGTGCTGGACCACAGGTTCGGCTTCATGGCCGCCTTCAACGGCGGTGTGCCCAAAAACACCGATGCCGCGCTGGAGGGCTGGGGGCAGGATTTCGCCCTGCTGTCCCCCGGCATCGCTATCAAGCAATACCCCTGCTGTGCCTTTGTTCATTGCGCCATCGACGCGGCGGCAGAGCTGCACCCCGTCGTGCTGCGCGCGCCTGTCGAGCAGATCGAGGTCACACTTCACCGCAAGCGGTTGAAGAATATTGACCGGCCGCTTCCAAAGGACGGGCTGGATGCCAAATTCTCGACCCAGTATCTGACCGCGCGGGCGCTGCAAACCGGCAGCATCGGCTTTGCTGATTTCGATGCAGACCGTGTCTTCGATCCGGCAACCGCAGCGCTTGCCGCAAAGGTCCGGCTGAATGCGCATGAGGACAGCGACCTGTCGCTGGGGCATGTGCGGGTCACACTGGCGGACGGAGAGGTTCTGTCCGCCTCGGCCAGCGTGGCCATGGGGCGCGGCCCTGCCAATCCCATGACCCCGGCGCAGTTCCGCGCGAAGTTTGAGGATTGCGCGCATCGCACGCTTTCCGCCGCCGCCACGGCCCGCCTTTACGACGCGCTGATGGCGCTGCCTGCGCAGGGCTCTGCCCGCAAGCTCAGCGCGCTGATGCAGCCCGAACCCACAACTCCAGAGATGCAGACCAAGGCGGCCCCGGCCGCGGCCAAGGAAAGGTGATCCGATGTCCCTGTCACACCAAATCGCCCGACGTGTCGTCGCGCTCGACCCCGCCAGCTTCGATCCCGATGCGGTGAAATGGGCGAAGAACGCGATTGCCGATATGATCGGCTGCACGCTTCTGGGCGCGCGCACCGCGACGACCGAAGCCGCGCTTCTGCCGGAAACCCACGCTGCCGGGCCCTGCCTGTTGCTGGGGCGGCGGGAAAGGCTGGGCCTGCTGGACGCAGCTTTTGTCAATGGTACGGCGGGCCATGCGCTTGACTATGACGACACGTCGAAATCGCTGTCCGGCCATCCGACGGTCATCATCATTCCGGGCCTTCTCGCCCTTGCCGAGGCACAGGGCGCGTCAGGCAAGGCCGTGACCGATGCCTATATCATCGGGGTCGAGGCCGCGACGCGCTTTGCGCGCGGGGTGAACTTCCAGCACTATGAAAAGGGCTGGCACCCGACGGCAACACTGGGGATCTTCGGGGCGGCGGTCGCGGCGGCTGTGCTGCTGAAGGCCGACGAGGCCCAGATCGCCAATGCCATCTCGATTTCCGCCTCGCTGGCTTCCGGCATCAAGGCGAATTTCGGAACCGATACCAAGCCGCTGCATGCCGGGATTGCCGCGCGCAATGGTCTTTTTGCCGCACTGATGGCGGTGCGGGGGGTGAACGGCTCACCCGTGGCGCTGGAACATCCGCAGGGCTTCCTGGAGGTGTTCAACGGCGCCGGGAACTACGATGCCGACCGGATGCTGGTGAATTGGGCAGAGCCGCTTGACCTGCTTGCTCCCGGCATTTCGATCAAGAAATATCCCTGCGTCTACAGCGTGCACGGCGCCATTGATGCTGCGATCCAGTTGCATGACGGGCCCTTGCCCGACAGCAGAAATGTCAGCGATGTGCTGGTGCGGATGCATCCGCGCCGCCTGCTGCCCCATGTGCGCAACCCCGCGACCAGCGCGCTGAACGCCAAATTCTCGTTGCCCTATGCTGTGTCGCGCGGGCTGGTGAATGGCGCGGTCCTGCTGGAGCATTTCGAGGATGCGGCGCTGCATGATCCCGAAGTGACCCGCATCATGGGCCTGATCCGCATGGAACCGCATGATGACGACGCCAATGATTATGGTGCCGAGGTGGTGGTGACTCTGCGGGACGGAAGCATCCTGCGCCAGACCGTCGCGGCGCCGTTGGGGCGTGGCCCGGAAACCCCGTTGCCGCAAGAGATGCTGGCCGCGAAATTCGCCGACTGCGCCCGCCCCAGCCTGACCGCCACCGGAGCAACCGGCGTGTTCGATCTGCTCATGCAACTCGACACCCTGCCCCGCATTGTCATCCTGACCGATGCAATCCTGGCCGCGACGCGCTGAGCCGCAAGGAGTGATGAACATGAGCTTTGCACGCGAACTGGCCCGCCGGGCGCTGTCGATCCGCCTGGAAACCGCCCCGCCCGAAGCGGCCCGGATCGGACGCCGCGCCTTTGCCGATACGCTGGGCGTGGCCCTCGCAGGGTCTGATGCCTCAAGCCTTGATGCGCTGGAGGCGGTGCTGGACATCGGCGCGGCCCCGTCACAGGCCACGCTCTGGGGGCGGGGCGGACGCCGTGCCTCGGTCCTGCATGCCGGTCTGGTGAACGGCACCGCTGCCCATGCGCTCGATTTTGATGATTGTTCGACCACCATGGGGGGCCATCCTTCCGCGCCCGTGGTGCCGGTGGTGATCGCATTGGCGGAAATGACCGGCGCGACGGCGGGCAAGGCGCTTGAGGCGTGGATGACCGGGGTCGAGGTTGAAACCCGGCTGGCGCGCGGTCTGCTGCCGCATCATTATGAAAAGGGCTGGCATCCGACGGCAACGCTGGGCGTTTTCGGCGCCACCGCCGCCGCTGCCCGCATGCTGGACCTGAACGAGGAACAGATGACCACCGCGCTGGCGGTGGCGGTGTCGATGGCTTCGGGGCTGAAGTCGAATTTCGGCACGCCGGTCAAGCCGCTGCATGTGGGTCAGGCAGCGCATAACGGCATCCTTGCCGCCCTCGTGACCCGTCGCGGCATCACCGCCAATCCCGAGGCATTCGAGCATAACTACGGGTTCTTCAATCTGTTCAATGGTGCAGGAACCTATGATGCCGATGCCATCCTGAACGGCTGGGACGGGCCGATGGAGGTGCTGGAGCCCGGCATCGCCATCAAGCAGCACCCCTGCTGCGGTTCGGCGCATTCCGCGATTGATGCCGCGCTTCGCATCGTTGCACGCGAGGGGCTTCTGGCAGCGGAGGCGATCGAGCGGATCGACATTCGTACCCATGAACGCCGCCTGGCCCATACCAACCGGCCCGAGCCGCGTTCGGGCCTGGATGCGAAGTTCAGCGTGCAGTTCCTGACTGCCAGGGCATTGACCTGCGGCCAGATCCGTCTGGCCGATTTTGACGATGCTACCTTCCTCACCGCGGATCTGGCGCGCTTGCTGCCCCGTGTCGAGGCCACGGGCCATCAGGCGCCTGACGCCTATCTGGGCCGTTTGCAGGTGGTGATGAAAGACGGCCGTATTTTCGAGGACAGCGCCTCGACACGGTTCGGGCGCGGTCCGTCCAATCCGATGTCGGATGCGGAACTGCGGGCAAAATTCACCGATTGTGCGGCGCCCTCGCTGGGCGAAGTCAGGGCCGGGGCCGCATTTGATGCCATCCTGTCGCTGGCCGATGATGACCGGCTGGATGCGGTGATGGCGCTTGTTGCGGGTGAGGAGGCGTGACGATGATCGAACTTTTCGGCCGACCCAACTCCTCAAATTCCGCAAAGGTGTTCTGGCTGCTTGACCAGATCGGGCAGGAATACCGCCTGGTGCCTGCCGGGCGAGGCTTTGGTCCGGTCGATACGCCGGAGTTTCTGGCGCTGAACCCCTGCGGTAAGGTGCCGGTCCTGCGCGAGGGCGACGCGGTGATCTGGGAATCGAACACCGTCCTGCGGTATCTGGCGCGGCGTTTCGATGCGGTCAGTCTGCTGCCTTCGTCCGCCGTCGGGCAGGCTGCTGTCGAAGGCTGGATGGACTGGGCCTCGATCACCCTGACGCCGCCGCTGACCCGGTTGCGCAAGGCACGCTCCGCCGGGAAGACCGACGACACCGATCTGCCTGCGGTGATCGCGGCCTGTACCTTGCTCGACAGACAGCTTGACGGGCGTGACTTCATCGCGGGCCCATCGCTGACGCTGGCCGATATCAGCGCCGCCCCGGCGGTCCATCGCTGGTTCCTGCTGGCGGGTGACAAGCCCGCCCTGCCCCGCCTTGCCGCCTATGCCGAAAGGCTCGGCACGTTCGGGGGCTATGTTCGCCATATCCGCCCGCTGAACTGACCTTCCAGATCCGGTCGCCCGTTTGCCGGGCGACCCGTTTGCAACCCTGCCAGACCGGGGGCCGCTGCAGGCCGCACCCCGACCGGAGGCGCACGCCATGATGCAGCATGCCATTCCCTTTCTGATGATGCGCGGCGGCACGTCGCGGGGTCTGTATTTCGCCCGCGCAGACTTGCCCGCCGAACCTGCGCGGCTGGCGCGGGTGCTGATTGCGGCTCTGGGGGCCGGGCACCCCTACAATATCGACGGGCTGGGCGGCGGTGTGGCGGTGACCACGAAAGTCGCCATGCTGTCACGCTCGACCGATCCGGAAGCGGATATCGACTATTTCTTCGCACAGGTTTCGGTGAACGAAGAGCGTGTCGATTTCAAGCCGACCTGCGGCAATATCCTGTCCGGGGTCGGCCCGGCGGCCATCGAGATGGGCATGATCGCCGCGACGGAGCCGGTCACACGGGTACGCATTCGCGCGGTGAATACCGGGGCGCTGGTCGATGCGGTGATCCAGACACCGGGCGGCCGCGTGGTCTATGACGGTGATCTTGCCATCGACGGGGTGCCACGTCGGGGCGCGCCGATCCGGCTGGGGTTCCGCGAAACCGTTGGAGCTGCCACCGGCCAGCTTTTGCCGACCGGCCAGGCGCGCGACAGGATCGACGGGGTGGAGGTGACGTGTCTGGACGTGGCCATGCCAGTGGTGATCGCCCGGGCCGAGGCCTTTGGCCTGACCGGCGCCGAAACTGCGGCGGAGCTGGATGCCGATACCGCCTTCATCGCGCGGCGCGAGGCGATCCGGGTCAAGGCGGGTGCGCTGATGGGAATGGGCGACGTCTCGGCCTCGGTCACGCCGAAATTCGCCCTGATGGCGCGCGCCCGGCAGGGCGGCACTGCCAGTGCACGTTATTTCATGCCGCAGACCTGCCACCCCAGCATGGCGGTGACGGGCGCGCAGTGCCTTGCGGCAAGCCTGCTGGTGCCCGGCAGCGTGACCGCCGATCTGGCTCCCGGTCTGACCAGTCCTGCGGATCTGGTGTTGGAGCACCCGTCCGGCCGTATCGAAGTGACGGTGGAGTTCACCCCATCCGGCGGGGAGGCGCCGCCCGAACTGCACACAGCGGGGATCCTGCGCACCGCGCGGCTGCTGGCGCGGGGAGAGGTGCTGGTGCCAGCCAGCGCCTTGTCATGAGGCGTGAAGGGGCGGTGCTACCGGAAACAGCCCGCCGGTTCCCTGAGCGGTGACGCCCCCTTCTGCCCCGCGCATCAGGAACAGCGCGTCAAACCCGTGCTCCCGCGCCAGCGCGATGCCCCGGTCTGGCCCAAGCACCATGAGCGCCGTCGCCCAGGCATCGGCCTCGGCGCAGCTTCGGGCCACGACCGTGACCGAGGCGGGCGAGCTGGCCAGCGGCATGCCGCGCTGCGGGTCCATCGTATGTGACAGCCGCCGGCCGTGCGTTTCGACCCAGTGGCGGTAATCGCCCGAGGTTGCCACGGCGGCATCCTGAAGCGCGAGCAGCGACTGGGGGCTGCGCCGTCCGGTCTCCGGTGCCTCGATGGCGATGGTCCAGGCCTCGCCATCCGGGCGCAAGCCAAGCGCCCGCATCTCGCCATCAATCCCGACCAGCGCATCGCGGATGCCATGGGCCAGCAGGGTTTCGGCCAGACGGTCCACGCCATAGCCCTTGGCAATGCCGTTCAGGTCAAGCCGGATGGGCGCAGTCTTGCGGATGCGGCGCTCTGCAAGCTCCAGCGTCGTGAAGGCGGGGGGCCGTTCTGTCGATGCGGCAGCGTGGATGGCTGCGGCGCTGGCGGTTTCGGGGCCGAAGCCCCAGGCCGCGACACTGTCGCCCATGCCGATGTCGAAGGCGCCGCCCGAAGCGCGCCCGATCTCAAGCCCAAGGCGCAGCACGCGGCAAAGATGCGCGGGCAGAGCCACCCATTCCCCCTGTGGCGCGGCATTCAGACGCATCAGGTCGCTGTCGGGTTTCCAGGTCGACATCTGGGCATCCACCTCGTCGACAGCGGCCTGCAGGGCGCGATGCAGCGCCGGGGTGTCAGTGTTCGTGAAGAACAGGGCCGACCAGCGCGTGCCCATGGTTGCGCCGTTCAGGGCGACGCGATTTCCGTCAGTAAACATCTTCGACATAGCGTCCTCCAGCTTTCAGCATGGCAGGGGTCAGCCCGCTCGGGGCCAGGATTTCGGCCAGCGCCTCGGTCACGCCTGCCGCCATGTCCCGGCCACCGCAGACCATGACACGGGCACCCTCGCGGATCAGCTGCGTGACCTGCGCCGCCTCGGCGTGCAGGGCATCCTGCACATAATGCGGTTTCACCCCGCGCGAGACGGCGGTGACCAGCCGGGTCAGACGCCCCTGCGCCTGCCAGTCGGCTATTTCGCTGTGGTAAAGGAAATCGCTGTCAGGATGGCGCATCCCGAAGAACAGGTGGACTGGCCGCCGCCGGTTTGCACGCAGGAAGCCTGCCAGAGGCCCGATGCCGGTTCCCGCCCCGATCAGGATAAGCGGCGCCTTGCCCCGGCCTGGCCGGAAGCCGGGGTTGGGCCGCAGGAAGGCGGTGACAGTTTCGCCCGGATGCAGCGCCGTCAGCCGTGATGAGACAAGGCCGCCCGGATGCTTGCGCACCACGATCTCGACAAATCCGTCGCGCCGCCCGGAGGCCAGCGAGTAAAGGCGTGGCGCGGCGCCATCGTCGGGAAGAATACCGATCAGATCCCCCGCCGAGAACCGGGCAAAGCCTGCGCCGGTCAGCCGCTGCCAGAGGCTCTGGCGGGGCAGGGCAAACCGCAGAATTGCGGTCGGGGCCTGCACCTCGGCGCCATAATCCCGACGTGACAGCAGCGTTAGGGTCTGTGTGCGTGGTGCGACCGGCTGATGCGACAGCTCCAGCGGCAGTCCAAGCCTCTGCCCCAATGCGCGGCCCCAGCGCGCAAAATCCTGCGGGGACTGACGGTCGACGGTGTCGGGCGGCAGCAACGCCTCCCAGCCCTTCGCGCAGGCTGCGGAGGTGACGGCATTTGCAAAGGCGCAATAGGCGGGAAAGCTGCGGTCGCCAAAGCCCAGAACAGCCATCGGGATTTCAGGCAGAGGCGTGGCACGTTCCAGCCGGTCCAGAAATCCGGCGGCCGAAGCGGGCGCCGCGCCGTCGCCATAGGTAGCGGCGAACAGAAGGATGCGCCGGGCGCGACCATAGGTTTCCGGCGCGAAATCCGACATCGGGCCGACATGCACCGTCTGGCCTGCACGGGTCAGCGCTTCATGCAACGTCGCGGCAAAACCCCAGGTGCTGCCGGCTTCGCTGCCGACCAGCAGGATTGTTTCAGCCTGCGACGCGGGCTGGTTGTCACGGATGCGGGGGCGCCCGCGCCGCGCGGACAGCCAGAGTGCAACCCCCGTGCCCGCCATCACCGGAACGCCAAGCGCCATCAGCCCCAGCATCAGCCCCAGCAGTGCTGCCCCCTGCCCGGTGTGCAGCATGTAAATGGTTTCGGTCATCCGCTGCCAGGCGGTCAGATCGGCCCAGGCCAGCAGCGCGCCGGTACCCTGATCCAGATATCCGGTGCCCCGATCCGTCTTCAGGGTGAACGCATCCGTCGCGTCACCGGGGTAGGGAAAGCTCAGTTCCCGCAAGGTGCTGACAGGCGTCTGGGTCAGCGTGACGATCTGAGCGGGCGCGATTCCGGTCTGGCCGCTCACCGCCGCAGGAAAGGCGGGCGCGCCGCCGGTCTCGGGCAGCAAACCGAAGGTAGAGGCTGCCATCCACAGCGCCGTGACAGACGACAGCAGAAGACCGGCCACCGCGATCCGGGCGATCTCGACATGCAGCCGCCCGGCCAGCGGTCCGCGCAGGCGGGTGAACCAGTGCCGCAGCCCGCCGGTGCGCCGCGCCACCAGCGCCACGCCCGACAGTGACAGCACCAGCATCGCCGCAGCCCCCGCCGCCATGGCAAGGCGACCGCCATCCCCGAGGAACAGCGACCTGTGCAGGCCCGTCAGCCAGCGCTGGACCTGGCCCGGATCGGCCGAGGCTACCCCCTGCCCGGTTGCCGGGTCGACCACGGCGGCGCCCGGCGTGCCCTGATCGAACCAATAGGCCGTGATCCGCCCTGACGGCGCGCGGCGGATCTGCTCGACCCCCGGATAGGCCGCCTGAACGCGGCCCGCGAGCGTGGCGACCGACAGATCCGCGCTGGCCTGCGGCGCGGCAAGCTGCTCTGCTGCCGGAAAGACGGAAAGCGCGGCGCCACTGAGCGCGAGAAGCGTGACCAGAGCCAGGGCCAGAAGACCCGGCCAGCGATGGAATGCGCGGATCATGGCCCTGCCTCTTACATGTCGTACTGGAAGCTGGCGATGTAGCGGCGCCCCTGCACCGCCTTGCCGGCACCATCGGTGGTCAGCGGAACCGCGATTTCATTGGGGCTGTCGCGCATATCCTCCACCGCCGCGTCGATATGCAGCGTGTAGCCCGCATCAAACAGCGCATCGGCCAGATCCAGCGTGACATCCAGCTTGCGACCTGAGCCCACGCTGGCGCCGGTGATGCCGTTCACCTGCGCCGTATCGCCGCCGGTCGCGCGATACCAGTCGCCCAGATGTTCGTAATATTTCGACTTGCCGCCCGCCATCCACAGACTGCCGACATAGGCGCCCGAAGCATCTGTGACGTAATAGGCAAGATAGGCACCTTCGCCGCCATAGGCGTTCAGCGTGGTGCTCAGCGTGACGGGTTTCGCCAGTGCGAGACCGGGCAGCGTAAGCGCAGTGGTCAGGGCCAGCGTTGCAAGAAGGGATTTCATGTGTGGGAGTCCTTTGAGAGATCCGGGGAAGGGTCAGTTCATCTGCGCCTTGGGCGGGGTGCCACTGCCGAACAGCCCGTTCTTCGGCGGGGCCGCGCTGCCTGCCGGGGCGGGATTGGCACCCTGCGCCCCGCATGTGCGATCATCGTCGTCGCAGTCATCCTCCTCGTGGTCCTCGTCGTCGTCCCCGCTGACAAGCACGAGGGGGAGCGCCTGCGCGCTGTCGGAGATGCGGGTGGCCAGAGGCTGCTGCACCGGCGCCGTGGGGGTCGGTGTGGCCGCCCGGACCGGGGCACCGATGGTGACACTCAGCGCCGTGGAGGCGACAAGAAGCGCCAGGGTCTTTGTCATGTCAGGGGTCTCCTTTCGTTTGCTCCGTGCAAACTGGGGGCCCGACCTGAGCGTTACCTGACGGCGTGGCCTTTCCTGCTTCAGCTTGCCGTCAGGCAGGGGAAGGGGAAGATCGTTCCGGGGACACCCGGCATGTGATAGAAGGCAAGGATGACGCCGCCTCGTCGCATCTTCACCCATCGGATAACCGATCACGGCTTCGACAGCCCTTCTGTGGCCGGTTCAGAGATTTTCCCCTACTGGAGCTTTACCAAAACGGCGCTGGCGATCTGCGCGCTGCGAATGGTGGAACAGGGCCTGCTGTCGCTGGATATGCCCCTCGCCGGGTACGACTTCTCGCTGCGTCAGCTGTTGAACCATACCTCCGGTCTGCCGGACTACGGTGCATTGCCCGCATACCGCGAGGCGGTTGCCCGGAACGAGGAGCCATGGCCCGCAACCCGGCTGTTAGAGGTGGCGATGGCACAGGGTCGTCTGTTCGGGCCAGGTGCAGGCTGGGCCTATTCCAACGTCGGCTATCTGCTGGTCCGCGATCTGACAGAGCAAGCCTCGGGTCAGTCTTTTGCGCAGAATATCAAGCTGTTGATTTGTGATCCGCTGGGGTTGGGCAGCATCGCGCTGGCAAGCTCGCGCCAGCAGTTCGGCCGGGTTTTGTGGGATGGCGCACAAAGTTATCATCCGGGCTGGGTTTATCATGGGTGCCTGACGGGAACCGCCGCAGATGCCGCACGGCTGTTGCATGGTCTGTTCGCGGGGCGGCTGCTAGGGCCAGAGATGCTGGCGCAGATGTGCCAGTGTCAACCGCTTGGCGGCGCCTTGCCGGGCCGTCCCTGGACAGAGTGCGGCTATGGCCTTGGCGTGATGAGCGGAAGCTGGGGGGCTGCCGGGCGGGTGATCGGCCATACCGGCGGCGGGCCGTTCAGCGTGAATGCGGTATATCATTTCCCGGATATGGACCAGCCCCTGACCGTTGCCAGCTTCACCGACGGGCAGGAGGAAGGGATCGCCGAACATGCAGTGGCGGCCGGGGTGCATCCTGCCTGATCTTGCATCTGCCGGTCAGTCCTCGTCGGGCCCTTTCTGCCTGTGAGAGGCGTGATCGCCGTCCTCGTATTCCAGTTCGATCACCTCAAGCGTGGCTGGATCAACCGTCACCTCGATCTGGCGGCCCGCCGCGTCGCGGCCCTTGATCTCGTAACAGCCGTCGTCGATCTTGATGCGGCGCACCGTCCAGCCCTTTTCGAGCGCCAGCCGCGCCACGGCATCACGGGGGTGCCAGTCCGCCATTGGCACATGGCAATCCCGCCCCGCCTGGGCAACGCCAGCCGGGAATGCGACGAGAAAGCCAAGAATTGTCAATGTCTTCTTCATGGGCCAAACTCCTCGTCACGGCTAACCGTGGACTGTCGTGCCCGGCGAAGCTGACAGGAGCCTGAAGCCCCCTGCGCGGAAACGTCAGCTTTTTGTCAGTCTGCCCGGTCAGGAAGGGGCGGTGCAAGAGGAACGGAACGACAAATGCGGCTGCTGCTGATCGAGGATGACACGGTTCTGGGCGCGGCGGTGCGCGACCAGATTGCGGCGGATGGCCAGTCGGTTGACTGGGTGACGCGGCTTGACGCGGCGGGTCATGCCCTGCGCGGCACGGCCTATGATCTGGTTCTGCTTGACCTCATGTTGCCCGATGGGCGCGGTATCGTCTTTCTGCGCGCGATGCGGGCGCGGGGCGATGTGACGCCGGTCATCATTCTCACTGCGCTTGATCAGGTGTCGGACCGGATCGAGGGGCTGAATGCCGGGGCCGACGACTATCTGGTGAAACCTTTCGACCTTGCCGAGCTTTCGGCGCGGATCGGATCTGTGGCGCGGCGCTATTCCGGCAATCCCAACCCGATCATCAGCCATGGCGCGCTGGAGATCGACCTTGCCGCGCGAAGTGTGCTGCGGGATGGCAAGACCGTCGCGCTGACCGCCCGCGAATGGGCACTGTTCGAGGCCCTGCTGGCCCGCCCCGGTCAGCTTCTGTCCAAGGCGCAGCTGGAAGAAAAGCTGTATGCCTTCGATGCCGAGATCGAAAGCAACACGATCGAGGTTCATGTCAGCCGCCTGCGCAAGAAGCTGGGCGCCACGGTGATTGAGACCGAGCGCGGCATGGGTTACCGGCTGGGCAAGCCATGAGATTGCCGCGCAGCCTTCAGGCCCGGCTCGGTCTGTCGGTCGGTCTGGTGCTGACCCTGTTGTGGCTGCTGGCCGCCACCATCACGGCGGTCATTCTGCGCGGTGAGATGGACGAGGTGTTCGACAGCGCCCTGCGCGAAACCGCCGAGCGCATCCTGCCGCTGGCGGTGACCGATATCGTCGGGCGCGAGGATGAAGGCGTGACGCAGCACCTTGCGCCGATCCGCGAGCATGACGAATTTTTCACCTATGTCGTGCGGGATGCCGAAGGGCGTATCCTGCTGCAATCCCATGCCGCCGACCCGGCGGTCTTTCCGCCCTACGAAGGGACGGGGTTCCACGATACCGCTACGCATCGGCTGTACAGTGATGCGGCGCTTCAGGGCACGGTCCGGATCACGGTGGCCGAGCCTCTGGCCTATCGGGCCGAGGTAGCGCGCGAGATCCAGCTCGGGCTTGCGCTGCCGCTGTTCATCCTGCTGCCCGCTGCGCTGGCGGCGATTGTGCTGGCGGTGCGTTTCAGCCTTGCACCGCTGCGCCGGTTCCGCAGCCGGCTGGAGGCGCGGAGCGCCCGTGACCTTTCGGCGGTGCCCGCGACGGATCTGCCGTCCGAGATCAACCCGCTGGCCACCACGCTCAATCATCTGCTGGACCGGCTGCGCGCGGCCTTCGAGGCCGAGCGCAGCTTTGCCGCCAATGCAGCGCATGAGCTGCGTACCCCGCTGGCCGGGGCCATCGCGCAGGTTCAGCGCCTGCGGTCTGAGACTGCCGATGCAGCGGCACGCGACCGGGCGGGGCAGATCGAAGCCACGCTGAAACGCCTGACGCGGCTGTCAGAGCGGCTGATGCAGCTTGCGCGGGCCGAAGGCGGGCGGCTGCGGCTGGATCACGCTGCTGATCTGCGGCCGGTTGCCCGTGTCATGGTCGAGGATCTGGGCCGCACCGCCGCGCCCGGCCGCATTGTCCTGACGCTGCCTGAAACGCCGGTGCTGTCGGACCTTGACCCCGATGCTTTCGGCATCCTGTGCCGCAACCTTGTCGAAAATGCCCTGCGGCACGGATCTGATACCGCCCCGGTCAGCGTAGCGCTGACCCCGGACGGGGTGTTGACCGTTGCCAATGACGGGCCAGTAGTGCCGGAGGAGGTATTGGGCCGCCTGACAACCCGGTTCGAACGCGCAGGGGCCAATGGTGATGGCAGCGGGCTGGGGCTGGCCATCGTGGCTGCCATCGCGGATCGCGCTGGCAGCGCGCTTGTCCTGACCTCGCCACGTCCGGGCACGCTTTCGGGCTTTCAGGCCGCGGTGCGCTTGCCACGGCAACCCATGCCCGAAAGGTGATGTTTTCGGGGTTTCTTGCAATAGTGATGTTTTTGGGGTATTTCTGAAAATCTACGTTTTCATCACCTTGCGGGGCGGAGCCATGCAGACCCAGATCCTTCGTGACGCAACCAGCCTGACGCAGGCGCTGCGCAGCCGCCGCCGTGCGCTGGGGCTGACCCAGGAAGAGCTTGGCCAGCGCGCCGGGCTTGCGGCAAAGCATGTGTCGCGGATCGAGAATGGCACGCATGAACCCAAGGTATCGACCCTTTTCGCGCTGATTTCCGCCCTCGGGCTGGACCTTGTGCTGGGCGAGGCGGGC